>JAUVLN010000124.1 GCA_030600725.1 Thermoplasmatota archaeon
TCCCTACGCATGAATCCGTATCTCCGGAGATGGGCTCCCAGTTTCTGATAGGATTTGAAGATGACCGCGGAATACGGGTTTCCGGTCTCCAGCTGGTCCGCAGCCTTCTTGATGATCCTCTTGAGAGCCTTCAACCGCCTCTTCTTCTCTATCCAGCGGTAGAAGAAGAACAGGCTGACGATCAGTATTATCAACAGCAACAATGATAGGAATATTATCATGATTACCGGAGGTGGGTCCACCTGAGGTGTTGTGGCCTCCCAATAGGATGCCGGAAGTGTTCTGGTGCTTGATGTGAAGAAGTGTTTTCCAACAAATGTAACCTTTATGGTAAGGTTATCGAATTTCTTTCCCTCTGGGACGACGAACGTCGCTCCGGTTGCGGTGTCTTTGAACTTCTGTGTGAAGTTGAAGGTGATCTTGCCGCGGGAGTCCGTGATACCCCTGGTAGTGTTGGTATAGGCGCCCATACTGAGGTTGAACCAGACTGTAGCATAGGAAACCGGTTCCCCGCTGGAATCCGCCGTGGCTCCCTCGAGTACCCTGAACGAGAAGATCCAATCTTCGATCTCATCCTCCGTCAGATCTATTTTCCGGTCCCCATCCTTATCAACAGGCCCTACCTGTATCACATCAACCCTTGTTGAAGACCAGATCTCCGCATCGGTGATATTGGATGATGAACGATACAATGGCACTCCCACATCAACAGGCTCGGGAGTGAACTCCACCATCACCGTCACCTTGCCCACGTCGAGGGTTGATGGTACATTGGTGGTCTTGATCTCGAACATCCCCCTGAACTCTGCGCTGGTCTGGGTCTTGTCCACACCCATCCTCAGGATCTCATCGCCCTGTTTCAGATAGGCTGTGATCAACATATTGCCTATTCCCTTCTGTTTCGGCTGGCCTTTGAATGACTCCACCAGCTGTCCTGCGATCCTGGCCTCTCCGTTTCTCACCAGGACATCGGGGAAGGACTTCTCATCCAGGACAACTGCTGTCTCTGATGTTATGTAGAACTCATCGGGAACGGCGATTACGTCCATGTATGCATCATTCGGATAGTACCTGATCCCGGATGGACCGTCGGGGAACTGGGTAGAGCCTCCAAACCTTGCCACAATAAATGATCGCCCCACATTGACATCCTCACCTATGGTATATTCCTGGAAAACGAACTTGCCTATCGAGTTGGTTACCACGGACCCGATCAATATACCGGGCCCCTCCGATTTGAGATCATCGTAATTTCCGGTATAGCCATCTTTTCTGTAGATATTTACGGTTCGGTTGCCTATTCCGACCTCCCTGTCATCCAGAAGTTCACCTTTGATCTCCACGGCCTTGCCTTTTATCCCGGTGCTGGCATTCACATCAAGCTGTGTAAATGAAACAACGGAGAACGGCATACCGTCGAAATCCCTGTAATTAGAGCTGTCGTAATAGTTGGAATAGAACTCGGCGGAAAATACTACCAAGACCGGAACGGGCCCAAGGGCATGGCTGGTCTCTATCTTTACGTCTATCTGGAACTCCCCATCCTCTCTGGTCTGAAGCTCAAATTCCTGCTGCCAGGACTTGCTGAATCCCCAGTAAAGGGTGATATCCTCGTAAGCCACTCCCTCATTGATCGAGCCGGGGCTTTGTGAAAGGTCCTTGAGCTTCCCACGGATCCTTGCATAGTTCCAGTTGTATGTCCGACCATCCGGACCCACGAACGGTTTTCTTGTAATGAACGTGTTCAACGGCAGTCCATTGGAATCCCTTTCGTTCGAGTCGGGTTCGCCGTTCTGGTTCTGATCGATCCATAGGCCCATATCCGTCTTTGCCCGGACCTGATATTTGGTCTGGTTCTCACTATTAGTATAGTATAACAATGGGACATGCATGGGGTCGGTCTTGAAACTGGTCTCGATCATGATCGTCCAATCACCCAGGACGATATCCGATCTGATATCGAAACCAACCGAGAAGGTCCCGTTATCATCAATGACGGTCTGATCGGGCCAGTAGTTCTCGTAATTGTTGCTGTCACCCCACCACATGCGGAAAGAATATTCATGTGCATAATCGTATCCGCCTATCTTGAGCCTTGGGCCCTCCTTTATCTTGTCCACCTCGTACTTGATCTTATCAACGATGGATCCGTTTATCCAGACGGAATCTCCCCTGTAGACATATGTCTTCATTGTGGTCAGATCGCCGACATCGAAGATCACAGCGGTCGGCCTCCTCACGTGGATCGTTACGGATGCATTGCTCGGGTTCCAGTAATAGTTGTTCGTCTTGTTGAAAGCGGGGCTGAACTCAACCGTGATCGTATGTGGGCCTGCAGTTACCGACTGCGGAACCTCCCAGGAGAAGTCGAAGACCGACCAGGGTTTGGTGGCGGCTGGATCCGCATGTGTCTGGGATACGAACTGCCCGTCGAAGAACATCCTCATGGTCTTTGCACCCATATTTGTCTCCGGGACGGAGAGGTCCTCTATCTTTCCGTCGAGGGTGAAGGTATCTCCGATATCAACAACCGATTCGTGAAGTGTGAAGGATGTCTGGGTATTGTGCCATATCTCCACATACATCCTCTTTTCATATCCACGCCTTCCTATGAAAGCATAAGGATCCTCGTCAACCTCACCATCACCATCATCATCACGGCCGTTGTAGGTCTCCTCGTCGACCCCTTCAGCATTGTTCAGGGTCTTGATCCCGGGGTAACCGTCATCGACTATCCCATCCCCGTCATCATCAACGCCATTGTACCATAGATCGGGTGTTTCAGGTAAGCCCACCGCATCTATCCCGGGCCTACCATCATCAATATCCTCATCGATGAATTCATCTATCGCTCCATTTCCATCATTATCGATTCCGTCGGCGATATAGAGGTTCATATCGATCCAATCGATATCGATATCTGCTTGATAGTGCACCCTTACTTGGTAATTGTTATTGTTCCTCCAGATGAGCTGATAATTGCCATGACCAGTACCCACAAATGTCCCTGATGCAGAAATTACATTGTTATCAAGCCAGGTTATAGATACACCATCGAAGATCCCGAAATCGACATTGTCATTACCGTTGGACCCCCATGAATAATCGATGGTTGTACCAATCCCCCGCACACCAATATTCCGAACTCTTTGAGCCCCATTACCGTTGACACTGGACCCGGGATCGACCAGGTTTAAGCCTTGAATTGTATAAGTATATGAGAGGTTGGTATTGGTAGAATTCCCACTGGTCCAGGACAGCACATATACTCCTGTAGAAGGGATGGAGTAGGTTCCAGTTCCACTTACAACATTTGTATTTCTTCTAATCGCCACACCATTTCTGATTATGCTGAAGTTGAATATTTCCGATGCGGTGGAGGACCAATTTTCTGATCCCCAGTCATAGATGATCTGTTCACCATTAAACAGATTACCCAAATACACAACCTGGGTACTGTATGGAGTAAAAGTCCAGTTGATTTGCTCCTGTTCTTCGGATACATCAAATTCATAGGAAACCGAGTTCACGAATCCGTTGTTGTTCCTGAAGGTCAACGTATAGTTGCCAAAACTCGTCAATATTGTGGAACCTGAATCGGAGAATACATCGTCTGATAGCACAGTTGTTGTTGTGCCATCAGAGATAGACAGATCAAAGCTCTGATCATTATTCGAGGCCCATGTATAGTTGACAACAGCTCCAGCTCCACATGTGCCGATGCTTATGGTCCTGATGGAATTCGCTGAGACCTGAAAGCCATTTTCGGTATAATGGGATTCATATCTATCACGGCCAATATCCTCTCTTCTATCTGGATCAATGGATCCCTGATATCTGAGATCCTTGGGAAAGCCGTTACTTCCATCATGATAGGAATCTGGACTCATTAATTCCCCATCTCCATCATTATCGATGTAGTCGGCCAATCCGTGATCGAGATCGATCCAATTTAAACCAACTATATCTTTTCCAACGTCCTCTCCTCTCTGATATCTTCCATCAAAGGCATATCCATTACTTCCATCCAGGAAGGAATCTGGACTTTGTGCTTCCCCATCGTCATCGTCATCGATGCTGTTGTACAACTTCACAACGGAGTCACCGTCATCGTCGTATCCGATCTTGGTCTGATACAGATCATTGTAAGCCTTGGGGGTAAGGTTGTAGAACCGCCTCCCATCAGTGGTCCATTCACCTTTGAAAGTGACAACGAACTCGACACCGGAATGGGCGGAGTTGGGGTCACCATTGGCTGCGATATTGGTCTCATTGGCCTGCAGGGTTATATTCCATAGGCCTGCTGTGAGATTAAGTTCCGGATTGTCAGGCTGGGTTTGCATGGATCTCTGCACCACAAATTCGGAGCCGTCGTTCCAGAGAAGATCGACCCATGCTCCTATTATCGGGTAATCTCCGGCGTTCTTCTCGCCGTCGGAGTTGTTATCCTCAAGCAGCTCGCCGCTCATCTCGAAGATCTGATTGTAAAGGACCTTCTTCTCTGACTTCTTGATGTATATCAGAGTTGAGGTGTTCACAGCTCCACGTGACCCACATTCTATCCCTTCGAATACCTCGTTGACCGAGGTCTCGATCTCGAGATCATCTCCCTGCCACAGACCTTCTGATCTTCCGCTGGCAGAGACAGGGATGTTCGCATCTTCATCCTGGTCCTCGGGTTCGTATTCCTGAACGTACGTCTGGACCTCAAGATCCTCCATCGTTGCATTATCCTCCCCGGTCCCCCAGGTAGAGGAATCCACAACTATGGCGAAAGTTGAGCATATCAGGGTCATCAAAATGAGCATCGTTAGGCTCGTTCTCATATTATACCTCCAAATCCCAGCAACGACATGCTTTCAAGCAAGTTAGGGGTGACCCACCCAGCTAAGGGTCGAATTCAAGCCCATAACACCCCTTCGATATATTAAGGTTTGTTTCTGGACCTATTTTCCGGGGTCAAACCGTCTCCAACTCCATTCCAGACATCGTCCATACTGGTTGCTGATTATCCCTAACCAGGGTAATGTCTTTTTATAAATATATTTTACTCATGTGAACATCGATCACAGGAAAAAATCCCATCAGAACTGGTTGGCTTTTGAGAGAAGGGGCCTCCCGACCATCTGTCTGGAGTTGCTTAAACCGAGCATAGAGAGAATAGTTGGTGCGATATCCGTAAGGCTCTTGTCGCCTTCAGCGAATGTTACCCCGTTCTTGATGTTATCCCCGATCGCTATAAGGGGTACGGGATTTGTGGTATGGGCGGTGAATGGACCGTTTGTGATGGGGTCCCACATCTTCTCGGCATTGCCGTGATCCGCCGTCACCAAAACCAAATATCCCTGACCGAGAGCAGCATCTATAACCTTGCCCATATTCGAATCGACCGTCTCCACGGCCTTGATAGCAGCATCCAGTATCCCCGTATGTCCCACCATGTCACTGTTTGCGAAGTTCAACACACCCAGGTCGAATCTATGGTTCCGGATCTCATCGATCGCCCTGTCCGCAACCTCCCCTGCAGACATCTCGGGTGCCAGATCGTATGTGGTTACCCGAGGAGAGGGGACCAGGATCCGATGTTCTCCCTTGAACTCCCTTTCCCTGCCACCACTAAAAAAGAATGTCACGTGTGCGTACTTCTCGGTCTCCGCGATCCTCAGTTGCGAAAGCCCCGATAAGGACACTATCTCGCCAAGGGTCTCGGCCACATTATCCTCCGGATATGCCACGTGGGTGAATATCGAACCGTCGTAATCCGTCATGGCAACGAAATAAGGCCTGACGACCTTCGTTCTGACGAATCCGTTGAAATACGGATATATGAACGCCCTGGTCATCTGCCTGGCCCTGTCCGGTCTGAAGTTGAAGAAGATGATCGTATCCTCATCCGATATCAGTCCCGCCGGTTTACCTCTCCGGTCCACGATCTGGATCGGCGAAATGAACTCATCCGTCTCCCCTTGTTCATAGGCTTTTTCAATGGCCTTTACCGGATCTCCATTCTGATTAACCCCCGGTATGACATAATATTCAAAGGCGGTCTTGGTTCTGTCCCAACGGTTGTCCCTGTCCATGGACCAGTATCGGCCCATGATGGTTGCGACCCTGATCCGTTTCCTGTGATCGTTTTTTAATAACCATTCCATGAGTTCTTTCATATCCTCCAGCGAGGATGTCGGGGATACGTCCCTTCCATCCGTGATCGCATGGACCCTGATCCTCTCAACGCCCTGTTCCAATGCCATCCTCAGGAGGCCGTACATATGGTCGGAGTGGCTGTGTACGCCACCTTTTGAGAACAAACCCAGAAGATGCATGGTCCCTCCCGTCAACTTACACTCCTCCATGCCCCTGATTATCTCCTTGTTACCCAATATTGACCTGTTCTTGATCGATCTCGATATCCTGACGAGAGGTTGATCCACCGTCCTCCCCGCCCCCAGAGTGAGGTGCCCAACCTCACTGTTACCCATCTGGCCCTCGGGTAGACCGACATAAGGACCGGAGGCTTCTATGAGGGTATTGGGGTAGTTCTTGATGAAC
>JAUVLN010000090.1 GCA_030600725.1 Thermoplasmatota archaeon
AATGATTATCTCAAGGGCGCTGTCATCGTCGAACTGACCTGTTGTCAACCCCCACACCCGCGTGCCGAACTTATCGGATATCCAATCAACGTGGTAGTCCCCTGACCTGTATTCTGCAGAGACCACATAACCGTCGTAGGACCCGAACAGTATCTCCATTCGACCGTCGTCGTCCACGTCCTCGCAGATTATCGACCCGAACCTGCCTATCCCCGAGGTGAGGTCCGACGGCTCCACCTCGGCGGATGCCGTTGTAAGCAACAAGGGGACTATAAGAACCGCCGTCAATACAAGCGCCCATCTCATCTAGCCCCTCCTCCCTTTGATCCTGTTGATAACGGGCCGATAGAGAAGCGCCATGAACAGTATGGAGAGAACCATCATGGCGGAGACGGTGGCGATCCAGATGCCTCCGTTTCCCGACTCCTCCGGCACCTCTCCCCCGAAACGATAGAGTATCACCGTATGCGACTTACCAAGCCCCGAGGCGAGGCATCTCCCGTCAGGGGACCACCTGGAGTGCATCACCATCGCGTGCTGCTCCACGCCGTCCTTGAACACCTTGAGGTCCGTCCCGGTCTCCAGGTCCTTGATATCGAGGGTGAGGTCAACGCCGGAGATGGCGGCGATCTCTCCGTTGGGATGTATGTCAACTCCCCTTACGCAGTTGTGGTCCCCCCAGCTTGTCCGCTCTTCCCCTGTGGTCGTGTTCCAGGTCTTGATCTTGTAATCCCGGGAGCCGCTGATCAATATCGAATCGTCCGGGCTCCAGTCCAGGTCGAGCACTCCGGATGTGTGCCCGCTCATGTTCAAAAGGACCTCCGATCCCGGGAACGACCACACGCGAATGGTCCTGTCGTCCGAGCATGTTGCTATCCTGTCCCCTCCGTGGGACCATCTAACGCCAAGCACACCGTCCCTGTGCCCCTTGAGCACCGTGACGGGGAACCCCGTGTTCATGTCCCAGACACGGGTGATGTTCTCCCCCGCGTTCTGGGGTATCACCTTGTCCGTGCCGGACCCGGAGGCAAGATACCGTGAGTCGGGGGAGAAGTCCAGGCACAGGATGGAGCCCTCGTGTCCAGGGAGCGTCCATTTCCTGTCCCAGGTCCCCACGTTGAAAACGACCACCTTGAGGGAGTCGCCCCCCACCGCCAGATATTTCCCATCCGGGGAGAACGCGCATGCACGAAGGGGCATCGTTCCATCCGGGGCGAACCCATCGCACCTGGTCTCCTGCGGGTTGAGGTCCAGCACCGTCAGGACCGACCCATCCGATGCGTTCAGGACATAACAGGTATTGTCGAAGAAGGTAGCGGCGATGAGCGTCCCGTCCGGGGACCAATCGAGCTTCCAGAAGGTCGCCTCGTCGTCATCCTTTACGAACTCCCACACCTTCTCCAGCGTCCTTGGGTCCAGATCGTCATCTGCCGAGGATATTGGCAGTATCATGACCATGACGAAAAGGGTCGTTAGCAGCAGGGTAGCCGATCTGATCATCGCATCTCCTCCTTCAGCGTCTCCCTCTCGTACCTCATGGACCTGACGAACAGGAGGATCAACAACAGGATCAGAAGGTCGAACGATATTACGGCCCCTGCTCCCAGGACGTAGGGGATCCGCTTCGCCTCCAGGTCGATCGCCGAACCGACGTCCTCCCCGGTATCCGCCCCCGGCTCCACGATCAACGAGGCCGTTGTGACCCCATCGGCCATGTCGTTCATCCTGGCCCTGACCGTGACCTCGATGGTGGATCTGGAGGATACAATGGGGGGCACGTAAACAGCATAGAACGCCCCATCCCGATCCGTTATTGCCTCGCCCTCGAAGGTCATCTCACCGGCCGAGACCGTGAAATGAATTTGTGATCCCGCTACCCTCTCCTCGTTCTGATCGAAGACCGTCAGGTTGATGCCCACCATATCGTCCGATGTGAACTCAACCAGATCCGGGACCATCCTGACCGATAGGCCGATGGGCCGGTTCCCGATGCAGTACACTCCCCAATCGCAGGACCCGAAATATATCGATCCGTTGTGCAGGACGGGAGAGCTGTAGATATAGCCCTTGACGGTGTGGTTCCAGAGTATAACGCCGGTGGTCGCATCCATGCAGTACATATTGTAATCGTCGGACCCGATGTAGAGGGTCCCGTTGTTCAGGACCGGTGAGGACCCGCCCTGGAAATCCCTGGACGCCGTGGACCAGAAGAGCTCATCCTCCTCTATCATACCGCTTGCATCAGGGTCGTTCACAGGAAGGCACCAGCAGTACTCGAAGGAGCCGAAGTACACCCTATCATCGTATATGGAAGGCGACGAGTAGATCGGATATCCTACCTTGAACGTCCAGACGACGGACCCGTTATCAGCATCCAGGGCCCAGAACATATCATCCTCACCGCCCCCGAAATATACCCGACCGTTGTGGAGGGCCGCAGATGAGTACAGCTCCACGGTGTTGAAGGTCCATAGGAGTGCCCCATCATCGAGCGATACGCATCTGAAGGTTCCATCTATCGAGCCTATGAAGACGAGCCCATTCTCCTCATCGATGGTGGGGGACGCCCAGATGTCGCTCCCGATCGGAGCCTTCCAGATGAGGTCGCCGTCGAGTGAGAGGCGGTAGAGGTTCCCGTCGTGGCAGCCGAACAGAATGGAATCCGAATACATATGCGCCGATGAGAATATCTGGGCCCCGCAGTCATAGGACCATATCTCAACGGGGACATTGTCATCTCCCGGCAGCCGGATACAGTACATCTTTCCGTCCGCAGATCCGAAATATGCCCTGGACCCGTGGATAAGGGCGGTGGTCTGTACGAGCCCCCCGGTCTTGAACTTCCAGTTCAGGGAACCCGTATCGGGGTCCAGAGAATACATCCATCCGTCATCTGACCCGATGAGCATTCCGCCATCGTAGAAGCTCGGGGAGGAGAGGACCTGATCGTTCGCCCTGAAGCTCCACCTGAGCTTTCCCTCCGAGGGAAGCTCTCCCTCCGCGGTTCCTGTATGGATCAGGGAGCCCCTCCACTCGGACCATGATGCTGACTGAGCGGTGATGGAGATCAGGGGGGCGAGAAGGAGAAGAGCGAAGAATAGATAGAATCCTTTGGACCTCATGGTACACCCCTAACGGTTGGAATCCCCCTGCCTTAAGTGGTTTTCTTACTTGATTAAACTTATTATCTGGATCTTCTAATCTTTCTCATACCAAGGAGGAAGAGAATGGCTATGCTTACGTAGATCATCGTCTTGAGCGCCAGAACGGCGAACAGGAACTCCAGCCTCCTGGGCTCGGGATCATCCTCATCATCCACTGGCTCAATGGTTACCTCCTCTGAGCCTATCCTCCTGACGTAGCCGTTGGTGTCCCCGAAGAAGATGGAGCCGTTATAGTAGGCAGGTGATGTTCCATCCGTGTCCCCCATCTCGAAGGAGCGGTTCACGGAGCCGTCGGTCCTGTCGAGGATCATCAACCCCTGGTCATATGTTACCAGGACCGTGTCGTCCAGCAGGATAGGAGAGGATTCCATTCTGTCCATGCCCATATTCCGCTCCCATATCGGGGTACCGTTCACGGCGTTGAAACAATACAGGATCCCATTGTCACATCCCACCACAACGACGTCCCCGTCCACAGCAGGAGAGGATGATATGCCGTCGCCAAGGGATCGGTTCCAGGAGAGATCTCCGGTATCGGCATCGAGACAGTAGAGGTTCCCGTCGTAGGAGCCGAAATATACCATGGCGTCCGACACGGCCGGGGACGAGGGGATGTAATCCGCTTGATAACTCCAGGTCTCCCTGCCGTTGAGAATGTCCACACATCTGAGCAGGCCGTCGCAGGAGCCGAAGAATATGTTTCCATTGTGATAGGATGGGGAGGTGTGGACCCAGCCGGAGCATCCTATGAACTTCCAGTGCTGCTCTCCTGTGAGCTCGTCCAGGCAGTAGACGCTGTCGTCGTACGACCCGAAAACCACCCTACCGTCCACCACAAGAGGGGACGACCTGATATCTCCCCCTGTCCCGCTCTGCCACACCCATTTCACCGTCCCGTTCGTGGCGTGGATGGCCTTTACCATTCCGGTATTATCCGCTGCTATGATCAAACCCGTATCTGGGGAGTATGTGGGCGTTGCCTCGATGGGGCCGCCCATCCTGTGGGTCCACAGGATATCGCAGGCTGCGGGGTCGAGATTGTACAACGTCCCGTTCACGGTTCCGAACAGGACCCCCCATGGCCCCACGGAGAAGGAGCTCGATATTGTGGAATCCGCCCTGAACTCCCACAGAAGCTCAAGTTCATTGGACCCATTATACAGGGTCTCGTTACTGTAGCCGCTGTTCTCGATGTCCCCGCGAAATGAGGTCCAGCCCTCATCCGCAGATACCAATGATAAAGGAAGGAGGATGAGGGATATGGAAAGGATCAGAACGATCCGTACCACACTGGACCTTTCTACACTTCCCATATCACCTCATTGTCGCTCAAGGTTTGAAAGCTTATCGATTATCATGCTACCCTTCTGATAAGGAGGGAATATCCCCTCAGAACCCAGAAGGCGGAGGAGAGGCTGACAAGTATCGAGACGCCCATGAAGGCGAGGGAGATCCCGATGACGGGGGAGATGAGACCGGATGGCCAAACCTCCATGGATGCCGAGAGGACGATGGCGGCTATCGTCGATCCCACCAGGGCCCCCGCTGTTGCCAGCAGGAATACTATGAGGTTCTCAAGGAAGAAGTACTGTACCGCCCTCCTCTTCTTGACCCCTATGGTCCTCAGTAGCTCCAGTTCCCTCCCGAGCGTTGCCGCCCTGGCGTGTGTGAACACCGCTGCGGAGACCATGGCGACTATCAGGCCCAGGACCAGGAAATCCCGAAATAGGCTTAGGTAGGAGAGCTCGAAGTGGAGGTTCTCCCTTGCAAGATCGTCGGTCATGGTCACGGTGGGGGAGAGGTTCAAGAACGCGGATACCAGGCCGGAAGAAGCCTCATCGGGCTCGTCGGAATCCACGAGGAAATAGGTATATGATGCCGTCTCCGGGAACATCGATCGCAGGTTCGTTCCGGACATAACGAAGCTTCCTGTCAGTATCGAGGGGGACAACACACCTACAACCACCAGTTCAAGGTCGATCCCGTCCTCCGACGTGATCGTGAACGTGTCCCCAAGCCCCTTGAAGTAGATCCACTGGAGCGTGTTCTGGTCCACTATTATAGGTATCCTGGTACCGATGGTATCCTCCAGGTCGTCCCAGGCCTGTCGATCAGAGGAAGCATCCCTCTCGATCAGGGAGAAATTGTACATGTCCGAGGGGGACGTGTATCCCAGGAGCCTTGGCGGGAAGGGGGCGTTTATATTGGAGCACTTGCCCCCTTCGTCGCCCCTTGCGAGAAGTGGTGCGATGTACTTCATGTCGATATCGGATGTGATCTCATCGAGGTCCCCCGTGAAAGGGGAGTGCGTCTCAATCACCAATTCATATTCCCCTCCGTATGAGCCGATGTCCGACTCCAGGTCCTCCTCCAGGATGGACCCGATGAAGCCAAGCGATAGTGCAAGGGAGAGGGTCAGTGCGAGGACCGTGATCGATACCGGGACCTTCCCCGGCCTTCTCGAGAGGTTGGCGGATACCATCAGGGTGAGATCGCTTGTGCCCCTCACCCCGGTGATGATACGATAGAGAAGAAGTGCCGAGGAGGATGAGAGAAGTATTGATCCGATCGTGAAGAAAGCGGAGCTCGTCAGCCCCATTTCGGATAGGGATGCCATAACGAGTAGGAAAATACCGGTGATGATCCCGGCTGCCGATAGTATGTAGAAAATGGGTTTTTTATGGATCCCGGCCTCTATCGATGGATCCTCCCGGTTTATAATTGAGGCAGGGGCCTTTCCAAGATGCATCCATATCGAAAGCAGGAGAATGGGGACACACAGGATGGCCCCCGCGGAGATGGAGATGACAAGGGAACCAGATGAAAGCGAGAACGGTACGGAGGCGCTTTCCACCGACCTGGACCAGATCGAATTGATCGCCCGGTTGAGAAGCAGTCCGAGGATCACCCCCAGGCCGGCCCCTGCGGCCGAACCGATGAGGATGGAGATCGTCCCCTCCACGGCCCCTATGGTGAGGATCCGCAACCTGGAGAACCCCAGGGCCTTTAACATGGAGTGGTCCCTGGATCTTCTGGTGGAGATGTCCGTGACCACGGCGGTGAATACCAGAAGCGCCCCGGCGATTATGGCGGATCCGAATGTGAGGAACATCCCGGGGAATATGAGCATCCCCCTCGAGGAGTCCAATGCACTCTCCCTCACCGGGACGATGGAACCTCCGATGTAGGATAACGTTACCGTGGCGTTGAGGGAATCCCTGATCGCAGCATCTCCAACGGATGGGCCCGGATACCAGACAGCCGATGTATCGCCCCCGATCGTTTCCCACAGTTCCCTGGCCTGGTTGAGGGTGATGATTCCCTTGGGAGCGGAGCCGTACGTCTCCCAGTACAGCTGGTCATCTTCCGAGATATCATTGAGGTCAACCTCGAAGGAGGGATCCCAGTCCAGGCAGGAGTCCACTTCGGTCAACCCCTCCACCGATGGTATCAGCTCCCCTTCTGCCATTATGCCTTCCTTCGGAAGGATTCCGGCCACTTTCAATGAGATGGTTGTCCCCTCGAACCCCTCGATGTGGGAGACGGAACGATAGCGAATTTTGATGCCATCCCCCGTTGATGCACCCAGTTTTTCAGCGGTCCAGTTGTCCAGCAGGATCTCGCCATCCTGCAATGTAACGCCATCGTCGTTTACATCCTTCAGCGATGAGATAGTGCTGATGTCCATCCCCGTGACCACCGAGTAGGAGAGGTCGCTTGACCCGGACAGTGAGTCGACGAAGTAGGATAGCGTGAAGGAGCCACCATCTGGAAGGGAGTTGATATCGTCGGAATGGAACATCAGGTCGTCGTTCCTGATCAGGATACCCCCGGCTTCAGGGGAGGGGAGGATCTCGAAGCCTCCATGGGCCCAGGTGAGCCGACCGTCTAGTTCCGCCTCTATTGTTTCCATGTTGTCGGATCCAAGGTTCAAAAGGACCTTGTTGACCATTCCTATCCTATCTAATCTCTCCTGGAGCAGGGTCAGATCCATTATTGCAATGGGGTCCACCTCATCCCTTGAATCCTCCCGGTACCTTCCGATCCCGATGTTGTCGATCACCTCCGATACCGTCAGGTTCAGGGTGATCTCCCCTCCTTCCGTGTACGTCAGCAGGGATCCGGTCCGGCCTGCGATGACATTTGTAGTGATCTTCAGCGTGTCCCCTTTCCCGATCCCCTGCTGTGATGCAAGCTCCCGGTTGATGTAGACCTCGTATCTATCGGGGGGGGTGGGTAGGTCCTTGCTCCCCGCCCGAACGGGCAGGAGGTCCTCTAAGCCTTCCTGTACTCCAAATAACGTTATGGGGTCTCCTTTCTCCGGGAACGCATCCAGCTGGATGATGGGGGCGTACCCGCCGATATCAAGAGCGTTCAGGGTATTGACGCATACATCTTGTGATATGAAAGAGGGGATGTCTATCACGTGGTCCACGGAGGAGAGGTTGGAATCCACGTTCCTCTCCACCATGTCGAAGAGGCCGTCGCCCACGGAGAGGGATGCGATCATCAGGGCGACCACAAGGGCGACGGGGAGGGCCCTTGCTATCGTCTCTGAAGGGTAGCCCCTGGCCATCCTCATTCCAAGGGCCACAGCCGAGCGTCCCTTCGTGCCTAAAAGGATGGATATAAATG
>JAUVLN010000142.1 GCA_030600725.1 Thermoplasmatota archaeon
CAATCCCGACAATCAGGATGCGCTGGACAGGAAGACCTCGATAGAGGCTCAACTGGAAAAGATGCCCTGATCGGATCCACATGACATGGGGTTCTGGCAATGGGTATTGATACAATTAAATAGCCCATATCACATCAACAGATGATGGACGAATTAACCGAAAAGAGCATTTTTGGCGTTGAAAAATTGGACAATCTCACACTCGGTAAAGTCCTTCCCGGAAGCATGGGGCTGTTCTATGGTCCTTCCGGCACGGGGAAGAGTTCCATCGGATATCATTTCATATTCGAGGGGGTCGGATCGGGCCAGAACTCCATTATCATCACCAATGAACCAGCAAAGGGAATGATCGGAAAGCTTTCGAATTTCAAGCACTTCAAGGAGCAGTGGGTTGAGGAGGGATACATGTCGTTATTCCCGATACAGGATCTTATGGGACTTGTCGGTGTGAGGTTCGAGGAGGCCGGGGGATCCGATATCGACCTGCTTTTCAGGATACTCGTGCGGTCGATAGAGGATCTGGAGGTCAAGAGGGTCGTTATCGACCCCGGTAATCCACTTGTAACCCTGCTCGAGAGGGGGAACAGGGTATTCTTCTTCCAGAGGTTAAAAGAGGAGCTGGTAAGGCGGGGTATCTCACTTGTATTTATCGTGGATACATCGACCCCCCTTGACGACGGCATATCCAAAGTGATAGCACCCTATATGTTCGATTACGTTCTTCGTTTCAACCGTGAGAAGGACCACTCGATATCAATGAACATCCTCACCATAGAGAAGTGGGGTGGAACCAACCATCCGCCGAATGACTATGTATTGGATATCTCCGGGGACGGTGTAATGATGGCTCCCAGGATAAGACGTTTGGAGGAAGGTTAGATGCCCGGAAAGGATCTGGATCCGATCAAGAAGGCCCTGAAGGACCCGGGTTCCCAGGTCTTCGTCCGGGCATCAGGGGGAGGTTATATCAAAGCGATATCCGGCCTTGTGGACGATCTGTGCGGCAAGGGGGGCCGGAGGGGAATACTGATTTCGACCCAATGGTCCGCAAATGCGATATCGAGAAGATTGGCGATCACCAAGCTCCCCAAGAACAGCCTCCGGGTGGTCGATACGGTATCGCTCACGATGGGATCGGGATTGGAGAACAACGAAGTTTTCAGGTTCCTTCCCACACCCGCTTCATTGGAGAGCATTTTGATGGAGGTGGAGAGGATCATCGGATCCAAGAAGGGTGAGATCTCCTTCCTGATAGTGGATTCGTTGTCCTACCTGAGCAAGTACTACTCAAAGGGCCAGCTATCCGAGTTCTTCCAGTTCCTCCTGAATAGAATGGTTGAGGATGAGATGAACGTGATCATCTTCGATCAGATGGCGCAGACCCATTCTCCAATATCCCAGGAACTCTCCTCTATCATGGATAGGACTGTTGATCTCGAGAAGGAGGGTAAGAAATGAGGTTCTCCCTGGGTAAGACGGATATCAACACCGTTGTGAAGGAGAGGATAGGCCCGGGAAAGCTGATGCTCCTTCGATATGGTGAAGGGAGCGGCGGCGAATTTCTGCTCAAGCAGTTCCTGGGAGAGCGAATGGAGGGCGAATACTCGATCATCATCTCCTCATACGAGACGGAAGATGAGGTCAGGTATGCCCTGAAATCCAATGATATCAACATCGACGGAGAGATCATCTCTTTCGTACCGGACAGGGAGGCCGAATTGGACCTGAAGATAAGAAGGGATGAGTTCCTGACCGGAGGAGTGCTGGTTACCGATCTCTACGATCTCAACGAGCTGGAGGTTCTCGGCAGGGCCCCCGAAGGAGCCTCGGAGAGGTTCCTCTCGAGGATCAACTCCACAGCTAGTAAACAGACCGTACCCTTCAAGATGGTGATAGATTCGCTTGCGGATCTGGTCCTGCTGTCATCAAAAGAGGAGGTGAGGGATAGGTTGAGACTTCTCAGGCAGTCGCTACGGGAGATGAACGGGATCGCAATGGTTGGTGCGCCTATCGGCAACCATGAGACCGACATCAGCGATCTGACCGTGTTCGATGCGATATTCGAGATACAGGCGGATCTAGTGGATGGGAAGTGGAGGAGGACCCTTACACTACTTCACAATCGGAACGATCCGGACCTGCCAGAGGTCTGGGAGCTTGAAACGATAAATCCCATCCCCTCGGCCATCTCGCTGGAGTAGGGTCACCTTCGACCCGGAACATAACATGTGGAGACACAGGAGGTATAGTGCTTTCCGTTCTCCTCCCGTTCCACCGAGACAATATATATCCATCCGCCGGGGACGGAGTATCTGTCCACATGCATGTCATCTGGAATGTCGACCCCGCCTACCCGCGTCCCATTATTTTCATTTGACATTATCTTACCTCTACAGATCGTATTATGATATAAGCCCGGCATTTAAAAGCTCGGTCTCGATCTTTTCAAGGGCGATCTTGATATCTTCCACATTCTTTGTCCCGGTACAGACCACCTTTCCGGTGGTGAACAATAGAGCAACGGCCTTGGGCTCACGGATCCGATAGACCAGGCCGGGGAACTGCTCCGGCTCATACTCAACGTTCTCCAATCCAAGGGTGATGGCGATTGAGGTGAGGTTGATATCATTCTTCAGGTCGGAGGTGGCGACGATATTCTGCACCTTTATCTCGGGATCCTTCGCTATCTTTATTCCGATCCCATCGAACCTTTTTCTGACCTTTTCCACGGCCTCGTGGACCATCTCAACGGTCTTTGCTCCCGTGCATACGAGTTTTCCACTCGTGAAGACCAGAAGGGCCGTCTTGGGTTCCTTGAGCTTGTAGATCAGGCCCGGGAACTTCTCGGGGGAATATTCGGCTTCTTCCAACTTGCTGGAGATATAGTCAAGGTCGAACGATTCGCCCGTCACCACCGAGGCGACGATATTCTGTACACATACTTCCATGATACCACCTGTCCATATGATAATTCTGATAATTATGTTGGAGTATGGATATATTGACCTTAAACGTTGGGGATGGATGTCCCCCGTTCCATATGGTGTCAGAGGCCCCCATTTTTCGTTCTGTATTCTGTATATTGCCGAGGGTGAGCCTGAAGATATATTGCCAGCAGGCAATATCCATACATGTTATCCGTGGAGCAGGGTTGAGATCTCCCTATCATATGACATCAACATATTAGCAGGTCGTTACCTGACCTTTCAGAAGGCATGAAGTAACATCGGAAGATTACATTTGATGGGCACCCCACTCGATGTATAAATAAGCATCATCCTCCGATAATGATGAACTGAAGTGGTTGAAATGGACCTTATCACGGAGGAGTTGGAGTGAAGTTCATCATATTCGGCGGCATGACATTGAAGGAGGGGAGACAGAAGGATGGGTTCATGGAGGTTATTGGGGAGCATTATCCGGATCTTGAAGCGAAACACAAGGTCCCCTACAGGGGGAGTAAATGGGGAGAGGCGGATCCGGGATATTATAATATTATCAAAAGGAGGTTCAACTCCCTTGCCGGCAGATATCAAGTATCGACAAGGATCCCGCCACACCTATTTCGAGATCTTCTTGATCGGAAGAACCTTGTGATCATAATACTGGAACACCTCGATTACCCACTCAGAGCTAAGGGGAACGGCTTATCATACGGATATGCCGCCCGTTCAATCGCAAAACTGAAGGAACCTCTATCATTCATCAAGGGGGATCGACAGAAGCTGAAAGGCGTGGATGATTCAACAGAGGGTATCATACGGGAGATCCTCAAGACCGGGACCTCGCGGTTCTATGAGGGTTTGATCTACGGGAGATGATCTGAATAAACGGTTTCCATGAATGATCATGTTTCAGCCCGAGATCTGAAATGAATTTTCAAAGATAGATATTGTTTTCACCTCACCTCGCATTCCAGCTTCCGGAGCAGGTGATCCTTCCATGGAAATCCCCATTATCTCAGCCACTCTTATGGAGACCTTTGTATAATTGGAGTTATTCTAATGTTTTCTATCTTTGTCTTTTTTAATCGTTCGAGGACATTCTTTAAATTCACCGTTTTCATAATACTCCTTAAATCGTTTTAACCATAACGGATTTTCCTGACGATGAATAAAATCAACAAATTTTGTGAACCTGTCCATTGTTTCATGTGTTACCACATGCTCGATTTCGCATGCATCTACATCAGCCACCTCTTCATCGATTCCAAGAATAATGAAAAATTCCCGTAGCACTTTATGTTTTTCCGACAGTTTGATTGCTATTTGCTCTCCTTTATCGGTAAGTGTTACCCCTCCGTATTTCTCATAATTTACATACCCTTCTTCGCCTAATTTCTTGAACATTTCAGAAACTGCGGAAAGCCCTACGCCAAGGAATTGAGAAACATCTTTCACCCTGGCATAACCTTTCGTATTAACTATTTCATAGATTGTCTCTATATACTGCTCTGTTCTTATCGCTACCATTTTCTCACCATATCATCTTCGGTATAGTGTTTCCTTTACGACGAATGTAGATATATGGAATGTACTTTAAATTACCGCCTGGGAAATGATCCCCTTACCACCTGTGAGAATAAATGGATTTCCATTCTATACTAATTCACCTGCTCGATAAGGGTATGCATGTCATGGTCAACTATGGATTGTATTATGGATTGTATTCGCCCAGGTATGTTCAGAAGCCAATAGTGCTGTCAATATTTGATACGACCGGTGAAGTTTTACCTCATCGTTCTTTTTCGGGAGATTTCTTATCTTCTTCTCTCCTCGTTTTCTCTTGTTTACCTTGTATTCAATCACATTCCATTTAACTTCTTCATCGACCGGCTGAGATCTTCATCATGGTTTGTTGAGGGGACATTTGACCCCTTCTTTTTTGAAGTTGGTATGCTGTCTTTTCATTGTTCTCCATGCAACCCCTGCATCACGAGCTGCTTTCGCTATTGATATTTCTTCCTTTTCTTTGAGAAATTGAGTATTCGACCGTTCTGCTCAGTAAAATCGAATAGATCTGATCCTTTAATGATATCAAGTACCTCCTCTTTCTTGATGCGAAAACAGAAACGTGAGAAGAAGGATCCTTCTGGTTTGAGAACCCTATGCAATTCCATTAATAAAGACGACTTATCCTCAATCTCTGGGAGTACTCCAAATAACAGGATCATATCTACACTTTCATCAGGCAATCCAGTATTTCCATCTGATAAAATAGTTACAATATTATGAAAATCATACTTTTTTAGCCTTTTCTTGACTTTTTTTATAGCTATAGGTTGTTTATCCAAAGCATAGACCTTCCCATTTTTACCTGCAATTATAGCTGCAGGGAAAGTATAGGAACCGATACCACAACCAAAATCAAGTATATTCTGCCCATTTATGATATTGAGTTTTTTCACTTCATCTTCTGGATTGAAGGGAATACCAACTATATCTCTTAATCCTAAGAATAGATACTCCATCCGAACTTTGATCAAGATATCTTTCATATTATCTCCACTCCATTGAATCCTATACTTTACTTTTTAACCATCCGATCTTTACATTTGTTCTCAGATCAAAATGCGAGACATATGGTTTGATATCCAGAAGAGGAGTCCCATTTAGCATATCAACCTGTCCTATTCTTAAAATATTTCCCTTCCTTTCAATGAGTTCCACAATAGAAATACCAATTGGGTTCGGTCTATTGTAGTGTCTGGTTGCAAAGAGTCCATGCTTTTCTTCATCAAGAAATGTGGATGTCAAAGGTACATAACCGGTTGCTTCATGAAAATAATAAATCAAATAAATGTGAGAGAAGCCCTCAATATCCTTCATTGCGTCTTCAAATTCACGAAATATTTCTACTTCACCAGTTTTTTCTGATCTATATCCTTGGCAAGGTATCTCTTTTTTATCCCTGTAAGGTGTGTGTATCATCCCTATCTGTTTCAGTTCAAACTTCATTTTTTATTTACCCCCATAAATATCTTTGTACATCCGAGAATCTTCCGTTTTCATGTTCTATCTTCATTTTAGATTCACCAAATATCGTTTCTATTCCGAATATTACAAATTCCAGGTTAATAGATATTATTCCACTCCATTATGTGTTAAATTACTTAACCTCCCACCACATCACTACTGCATTATTGTTCTCTCTAAATATGTCATTTTTTAATTTTTTCAATAA
>JAUVLN010000274.1 GCA_030600725.1 Thermoplasmatota archaeon
TACCGAAGACGGTGCCAGGGGGACATCAGAAGACACCTGAGAGGTCGGCGGAACCAAAGCCCGGGACCCCACAACCTCGACCCAAGCAGGATGAACCGAAGGAAACGCCACCGGCCGGGCCAAAGGCTGAACAAAAAGCAGCACCACCGAAAAAGACGGCACCCGCCCCACAGCCCAAGTCCCAACCGAAACCGGAAGAGATGCCACCAGAGAGGGCCGATGAGGCTTTCAAGAAGATCCAGTTCGTTTACGATGTGGCGATGAAGATGCATTCCAGCGGCAGGGACGTATCCCAGATATTCGATCTGCTGAACTATGCTGAGAAGGTCAGGGCGGAGGGGAACATGGGAATATATGTCGGGGTAGCGGATCAATGCGAAGCGATGGTCATCAAGCTTCAGAACCAGTAGGTTAATGGAGATCGATGCGATCGGTCCAACATCTCACATGAATGGGCAACCCTTATATAATTCCCGTTTGATAGTAGCATTACCTGTACCATCGGGAGTGTAATATCCCGTGCTCCGTCCACCCGGCGGAAACATCTGGAGGCAGTTGGAATGGAAGTTGGAAAATCCTCAAGTAGGGAAGATTTATCTACACGGTCCATTATACCCAAAAGCCTAGTGGTACACTTACATAGCAGGAGTAGTTGGAGGGAAACCCATGCGCAGTAGTATTTTTGCCCTTATTTTGATCTTCGTGATGGTATCGGTCGGCGTATTTGCCGTGATAGACATATCCACAGACGACGACGTTGTCCTGGGTGATGGAACGGACGATATGCCTACAAGGAAAACACTTCCAAGGCAGAAGACCGAGGGCTACCAGCCCCACACCACCTGGGATCTGGAAAACTCGAACGAACCACAGAACCAACCATTTCACAACTGGACCAACTATCTGGAGGATTGGCCCCAGAGGGAGTTCTGGCTCAGATGCAAGAACATGACCGAGGATTACCAGTGGTTGGACGACGTCAACTTCACAACCAACGGTGATGAGGTTGGTCTCTGCAAGGAGGACCTCAACCTCACCCAGACGCAGTCCGATCCGATGAACTTCTCCTATCCCAAGGTCGGACAGAAGTGGACTGCGCAGTACGATAATTCCATGGGCGATATGGGTGTCGTGAACTTCACGATCAACCCTGTGGGGCTGCTCCCCAGCGATGTCTGGACCAATCCCAACATGGGAGCGTTAAAGGAAATACACGTTACGGTCATCGTTGACACGGATGGCGATTACGACTGGAAGGAACAGGACGGAACGATCGAGGGCGTGATGAGGTACGATTTCAACTACTGGGATACACCCTACGATCCAATGGATCCCTCGGGAACCATCGAACCCTATGTGACGAAATCGGAGGAGATGTTCCTGACGCAGAGACAGGAGGAGGAGTACATGGATGGTGTGGGATACTGGATGGACATCAACGACGACGGGTTCGCTGATATCCCCGGCGATATCGAGAAGGGTAGGATATGGGTGGTCATGTACAGGACCGACAACGAGCCCTCAGACCTCAACAACCTGACCGTCGACCTCCTTGTCTACTGCGGTTTCAACGAGAAGCTCAGCTGGCTCACGATCCCCTACAAACACCCGGCCCAGCTCCCTTCGGCGGATACCGGCGTTGATATGGGCTTCCCCCGGAACAGGGATGATAGCATAGACGGCAGGGATAAGTTAGATACCTATTATGAGGACCCAATCTTCGACGATGAGCATCCCCAGATCAAGGAGGGGGATATGATCACCTTCGACGCATCAAAATCATACGACCCGCAGGATGATGTGGGCCTGGATGGTCTTGGATACGGACATCCGGACTGGCCGGGTCCAGATGAAGGAGATGGCAATCTCAATATCGATGACGGCTTCCCTGAAGGGGATGACGATTTCGGTGAGACCGATACCCTGAAGTACAAATGGGAAGGTCAGACGACAATAAACGATATCGATTTTCGTGTTCCTATGGCGTCGGGCTGGCAGAACAGCCCCATATTCGTTCACAAGTTCAGGCTGCCTGGCGTGGACTCGACCCTACCTGCCGAGGATCAGTGGCTCGTCGTGAACGTGACGTTGACCGTTCAGGATCAGGACCTGCTCCAGGATACGCATTTGATAAAGGTGCTCGTGTACAAATCACAGAACGCTCCGACGGTCTCCATCAACGTGAACCCTCAGACACCTCCCGAATATGCCGGTAAGGAGACCTACATACTTGAGAACCAGGATGTTGAGTTCAACGGTTGGGCTTATGACCCCGATCCGAACTCGGAGCTCAGGTACGTATGGAAGTTCGAGAGCCCAATGGGGGTCATAAACGAGATCCCGCTTACCCCCAGGGTAGTTCAGCCGTTCGATGAGGTGGGCGACTGGAACATATCACTTACCGTATATGACGGGGATCCACTTGAGCTCAATACGATGTCAACGACCAAGAACTACATCGTTCACGTGATAGATAATGAGGATCCTGTTCCGGTGATCAGGGCAAGTCATAATCCCCCATTGGACTGGAGCTTCGAAAGCATGGAATCTTCAAACGGCAGGACGGTCTATTTCAACGGTTCGTTATCCTACGATCCGGACGTGTTCATCCCCGAGGGTGAGGAGGAGGATGAAGGATACTATGTTGGCCTTCCCGGTTGGGATGAGGACGACGATCTTGTGCCCGATTATCCCCTGAAGTACAGGTGGACATGGGGAGACTCGAAAGAGACCCCCTGGTCCTTCACCTCGGAGGCGGAAAAGTTATGGTACGGTCGGGGCGCGAAATCAGAGGAGGAGGCGTTCTGGCCCGTCAGGTTGTGGGTCTGGGACGGCAGGGAGCAGATAGAATCACTTCCGTTCCCGGTCTATATCAACCTCGCACCGACCGCAGACGCTGGTCCTATAAGGCCAACTATCGATGAGGGAGAGATCGAGGAGGGGATGGTGGTGGTATTCGACGGAGTGGGATCCTACGATGCTAACGACGATCCCAACAACGACGGGAAGAGGGATTCCCGATACGTGGACAGGCTTAGCTACGTGTGGGATTTCGGCGACGGAACAAAGACCCAGACCGAGTCGGGTATGGTCGTTGAGCACTCCTACAAGGCTGCCGGCAAGTATGTTGTAAGGCTCATGGTATCGGACGGAGAATTCACGGCAGAGGATACCACCGAGATAAAGATAGTACCCGAGAACAGGCCACCGATCGGT
>JAUVLN010000183.1 GCA_030600725.1 Thermoplasmatota archaeon
GATCCCATCAGTGACCACTTTGAGCGCGCTGGTCCTTGCGTAGGTCCTCGCCATGGCCTGCCAGGTCTCCCTGTCGAACCTGACCCCTTTAGAGTACTTCTCCTCTGCGGCCTTTTTGCAGAACACCATCGATGTCTCCGCAAAGGATGTCAGCTCCCCGAGCCGCATCAGGATGTGCTGGTTCCTGGTGAGCTTCTGAAGCCTGTACTCCTCGAATATGTGGTTGAGTGCGGAGAGCGCCAGGGCGGCCATATCCGCCCCCACATCGGGTGTTCTGGAATGGATGGCCCTGGCCTCCTCTGCCAGGCTGTGGTAATATGTCGATCTGGTCTTGAGGTGCTCCTGCCACCTGTTCCTTGCGATCGTTATCTCGAGGATCTCGTTGGTTCCCTCATATATCTGCGTTATGCGAACGTCCCTCCGGACCTTCTCCACGAACATCTCCCTGACGTAGCCATATCCTCCAAGCGCCTGGATCGAGGCGTCCGCGGCCTCGTTCCCGGCCTCCGTTGCCGAGTACTTGGCGATCGCACCCTCCGTCTGGAGCCCTTCGCCTTCCGTATCCAACCTCTGCGCGACATCCTCGATGTACGCCCTGGACGCTTCAAGTCTCACGGCGTGGGGGACGATCAGCTTGTGGGTGTACCCCTGCTTCTCGGATAGCGGTCCCCCGGCCTGTATCCTGCCCTGGCTGTAGCTCACCGCCTTCCCCAGGGCCTCCCAACCACAGCCAAGGCCGAATGCGGCCACCATGATCCTTGTCGCTCCGAAAACAGCCTGCGCCTGCGAAAGTCCCTGACCCTCCTCCATTCCCACCAGATTCTCGGCAGGTACATACACCTCATCCATGGAGAAGGCAACGGTGTTGGCCGCCCTGATGCCGTGTTTGTCCTCGTGAAGGCTGAGTTCCAATCCCTCGGAGCCGCCCTCCATGATGAACCAACCCACGGACTTTTGATCCTTGGCCAGGATCAGATACAGATCGGCGTACCCGGCATTGGATATCCACTGCTTGTTACCGCTAAGCTTGTATCCGATTATCCTTCCATCCTCCTCCACCGGTACGGCCTTCGTCTTGAGTGCTCCGAGATCGCTTCCCGCCTCGGCCTCGGTAGCCCCATAGGCTATGAGGAGGCCCTCCTGGGCCACCCTTGTGAACCACTTCTGCTTCTGCTCCGGCGTGCCCCCGACCCTTATGGGGTCCAGCCCGAGGAACGTCGCAAAGACGGCGGTGGCCACACCAAGGTCTATGGATGCGAGCAGCTCACAGACCCTGTACATATCATAGTTATTTGCACCGAATCCGCCGTACTCCTGTGGTATGAGCAGAAGGTGGACCCCCAGTTTGGCCGGATCGTACATCTCCTGTATCTTCTCCTTTGGAAGGTAGCCCTCCTTGTCCACCTCCAACAGATATTCCGGTGATAGGTTCTTGTTGGCGAACTCCCTGATCGTTGTGAGCATCATCTCCCTTGATCCATCATCAAGTCCTGACATATGGTGTACCCCCCAGAGCACTCCCCCTTCGAGGTGGAGTCGGGATCACAACTCGATCCCGTTCTCTCCGGATAGAATGTTATGTTTTATATAAGTTTTAATAATTATCACCGCTAAAGGCCATGGAAGGGTTTAATATCGTACTTTTCTATCCTCCGGCATGGACCTCGAACTGACCGACAGGCAGAAGATGACAAGGGACATGGTCAGGGATTTCGCCGAGAGGGAACTGGCCCCCATAGCCGCCGAAACCGACAGGGATGAGGTTTTTCCCGAGGAGGCGATCGGGAAGATGGGTGAACTGGGCCTCATGGGGATCATGATCCCAACGGAATACGGTGGATCGGGGATGGACGCGGTGACCTACGCCGTTGTGGTGGAGGAGATCTCCAGAAAATGCGCATCGACCGGTACGATCACATCGGTCCATAACTCCTTCCCGGGATGGATGATCCTCAAGTATGGTAATGAGGAGCAGAGGAGAAAGTACCTCCCGGACATCTCCTCGGGGAGGAAGCTGGGTGCGTTTGCGGGGACCGAACCCAATGCGGGCTCGGACCTCGGGGCCATCACCACGACGGCCGTTCTGAAGGGAGATAGATATATACTCAACGGAACGAAGACCTTCATTACCGCAGGCCCGATCTGCGATATGGCCATCGTCTTTGCGATCACGGACAAAGAAGCGGGCACCAGGGGTATCAGCACTTTCATTGTGGAGAGCGGATACAAGGGGTTCACGTCAGGTCCCCCTATGGAAAAGATGGGGATAAGGGGATCGCTGACATCCGAACTCATCTTCGAGGACATGGAAGTACCCAGGGAGAACCTTCTTGGAAAGGAGGGGGACGGCTTCAAGATGGCCCTGTCCGCCCTCGATGGGGGCAGGATCGGCATCGCCTCCCAGGCGGTGGGCATCGCCCAGGCGGCCCTGGACGAGTCGATCGCCTACTCGAAGAAGAGGGTCCAGTTCGGAAAGCCCATAGCATCGTTCCAGGCCATTCAGTGGATGATAGCGGAGATGGCCACGAGGATAGAGGCCGCAAGGTTCCTGGTCTACAAGGCGGCCGTGATGAAGGACGGTGGGAAGAGGTTCAGCAAGGAGGCCGCTATGGCCAAGCTCTTCGCGAGCGAGACGGCAGTATGGTGCACCAACAGGGCGATCCAGGTCCACGGCGGCAACGGCTACATGAGGGAGTACACCGTGGAGAGGCTTTACAGGGACGCCAAGATCACCGAGATCTACGAGGGGACGTCCGAGGTCATGAAGATGGTGATCGCCGGTTCCCTGCTGAAATGATCCGGAACTCGCACCCTCATCGGTCAGCGGTTCGCTTTAGTTATAACAGGTTGTAGACATGGCTCAGTATCAATCCTCAATGGTACAGTATCCATCTTCCGTCAATATCAGGTGATCGAGTACTTTGATCCCTAACAACCTGCCTGCATTTTTCATTTGTCTGGTTATCTCCCTGTCCTCATCGCTGGGTTCAAGGTTTCCTGAGGGGTGGTTATGAACCAGGACCACAGAAGCAGCTCTATCCGAGATTGCATCGGCAAAAACCTCTCTTGGATGGATCTGGCTTGAATTCAACAACCCGACGGTCACAATACGGTTGGAGATCACTTCATTGGCCCCATTCAAAGTGATGCATAGGAAATATTCCTGTTTCTTGTCTCTGATATGGGATACCAATGGAATTATGTCCTCGGGACATTTTATGGTTGAGATCTTTCTTCCATTGTATCTTCTGGCCAATTCGAATCCGGCAATGATATTGCATGCCTTTGCAGGGCCGATCCCATCGATTTGTAAAAGGGAATCGATGGTAATGTTCCTTAAATCATTATCATGTACATCCATTATCTCCTTTGAAAGTTTGAAGACATCTTTTTTCTGAGTCCCCTTTCCAAGCAGGATGGAAAGGAGTTCAATATCAGAAAGAGATTTTGACCCGGTCTTCATTAATTTTTCCCTGGGCCTATCCATACAATGAAGTTCTTTCATCTCACTCATATCCCTCATTTGCACTATCCGATTATTTCTAATGTTCAAAGAGAGAGACCTAAGCGAAACTGAATTTTAAATTTGGTATAAATATCTATAGAGCTTGTTCAAGTAGTTCGCCATTTTCAATCAACCACTTCTTTGCCTTTTGATGATTTGGAATTTGAGATCGAACGATGTTCCAGAACTCCGGAGTATGATTGGATTCCAAAAAATGAGAAAGTTCGTGAACGATCACATAATCAATAACAAACATTGGTGCTTTGATCAATCGCCAATTAAAATTAACATTATCTCTTGGTGTGCAGGACCCCCATCTATATTTGCTATCTGATATCTTTGCCTGATTATAGCTTACTCCAAGCCTTTCTGCATGATGGGGAACTCTCGACAGGATCTTTTCTTTGGCCTTGTTGATATACCAGTTCTGGAAAACTTCATATCTATTGGTTTTAAGTGATTTGGGGACGAAGAATTTTCCATTGTGAAATACAATATCTCCTTCTTCTTCTGTAATTTCAATTCTGTAGCTTTTGCCAAGATATAGCATCGATTCACCACTTACGAGTTCCTTTCCCGGAGGGTGAACCTTTCCCTGGTATTTTTGAGGGTGATTAATTTTCTCATGGATCCATTGCTTTCTGGATTCAACAACTTCTGCAATTTTTTCCTGGGAAGTTCCTTCCGGGGCATGAACAACAATAGATTTATCACGTTCAACTGTTAATGATAACTTTTTCCGCCTTGAATAGATCGTTCTATAGTCGATGTTCATATTAATCAGCATACAAAATTCGATCGTTGTTCTTTTCAGCAAGCTCCATTATTCTCGAGATAAGCATGTGACGCTTTTTCATTATACCGGGGATGTCAATATATGAAGATGAAAGTAATAAATTCTGGATTTCCCGTTTCAATCTATTTCTTGCAGGAATACTTTCCCAGAAACCGATCATTTTTATTTCTCTTTCAATGGTGTTGAAAAGTTGATGTGTAAGATCAACTACCACATTGATCATTTCATCTTTTCTATTATTATACGGTATTTCTGGCTCTCTGACTTCCCCATATACTGAGTCTTCTTGTTGAGTGCCTGTGTTTGGATCAAGCTCTTTTCTCAACATTCTGAAGAACGGCATCTCTTTCTTCTTACGAAGTCCATATGTAGGTTCATCTCCGGCCTCGATTATTCTTTTTCGTAATTTTTCAAGTTCTTCGAATATCTTCTGCCAATTATCCTTGAATTCCTCAAATATTATTTTTAATGCCTCCGAAAATAATGCCTGTAATTCAGGATCATCATCAAGTTCGATCTCGATATGATGCCTGATGGCGTGCTCTACTTCGGCAGCCTTTGTTTTTATTCTTTTCCTTTTTTGAACATTCTTGATGAATTCCTCATCCAATATTGATATTGGTTTCACTTTCTGG
Organism: Thermoplasmatota archaeon; assembly: GCA_030600725.1. Classification (GTDB taxonomy): domain Archaea; phylum Thermoplasmatota; class Penumbrarchaeia; order Penumbrarchaeales; family Penumbrarchaeaceae; genus JAGLEG01. Next base: position 4,937 of record JAUVLN010000183.1, read on the forward strand.
TAAATTCCTTTTGAAATCAAATATTCATCGGTCAATACTCGAAGTTTTGCAGGTATTCCCTTCATACTCATTCTTGAATCATTGAGATGTCTTCCAGCA
>JAUVLN010000224.1 GCA_030600725.1 Thermoplasmatota archaeon
CATTGAACAAGAGAGGGTTAGGGCCTGAAAGTAATACCATCTCAGTAATGGTAATAACAACACCCACCGAACCTGTAGATATAGATGTAATGATCGAAGATGATGATCTTGTAAAATTCGCCTGGAATTGCCCCTTTTACAATGGAAGTACTGACATCACTGGCTATCTTATATTTCGAGATGGATCACTGTTAGAAACGATTCCTCCAACCGTTTTCGAATATGAAGATAATACCGTTGTCAATGGTAACGAATATACTTACACTGTAAAAGCCTTGAATGAAATTGGTGAGGGTATTGAAAGTGATAGCATAATACTGAGACCTATTGGTTTCCCTGGATCTCCCGGTTCTGTGGTGATCTCCCAGCAAGAGAATGGTATATTATTGCAATGGGAAACGCCCGAAGATAATGGTGGAATAGAGATAATTCAATTCAAGATCTTCAGAAGGACGGGAAATAATGAATTCACTCATATCAAAGACCTATCATCGGAAACACGATCATTTCTTGATGTGAACATCTCCTTTGGCATGGAATATGATTACACGATACTTGCTGTAAATGAGAAAGGAGAAGGGCCGCTTTCCATGATGACATCATTGTCAGCGTACGATGTGCCCGGTTGTCCATTGAATCTGACATTCGAATTGAATGAGATATATCCTGATCTTTCCTGGTCGCTTCCGGAGAAGAATGGTGGTAAGGAGATCACCGGGTTTAAAATATACAGAAAAGAGGGTGATCAGGATTACCAGTTGATAGTCGAGCTTGATCCCCAAACCATTCAATACACGGATACAGGAACTGAACCGGGTAATACATATTATTACATGATATCCGCCGTAAATGACGTAGGTGAGGGAGCAAGTGGATTAGAGATAGAGGTGATTGTCCCCATTGCCGAGGAAACACAAAACGAGGATTCTGGTATGGGCCCCGTGATCATTTTACTGATGATATTTATGATATTAGCGATCTTTGTGATTGCTATAATATTTATATTTCTACGAAAACGAAAGGGGATTAAGGATGAAGCAGAGATCTTAGGGGATGTTAGTGAGGAAGCCAACAATGGATTATCATCCACTGCTCAGGATGTAGGGCCTATTCAAGAAAAGCCCCTGATTGTGACACCTCAAACTCATCCTCAGGGTTCCCCCCAGATTACTCCCCACCCAATTCAGAAGGATCCATCTCCCGAATCGATAATAGAACCGGTTATTCCTCGGCCTCATACAATGCCATTGAACAAGAATGAAAATGGAGAATTAGCTCACCAATTGGGTCAGCAGAAAAATCAACAAACGGTGGATCCCCCACCCAATCCACTTAGTCAACCACCCGAATCACAAAAGGTAGTTGAAAATCAGCCAGCACCCACACAAGTAAATTCAGCGTCCCCAGAGGATAATTCTATTCGATCTCAATCCGGAGGACCGGTTTCCCAGATAAAATCCGAGAATTATACTCAATAAGAAGCAGGCGAAGAAGAACAGAGTTGACCTAGATGTCATTCCTTATGCAAAATGATCACTCCCTTTTCGACCTCCATTTATAGACGCCATCATGATGGCCGTAATAGTAATAGTGACTAATGGCCGATCCCGTTCCCTGAGTGTGTACAGGGTACTTCAGTGTGGTGGCCATTTGTCCTAAATGTAAATAATTACAACAGGATCGGTCCACATCGATATGGTGCCACGTCACTTGATCTTGAAAAGCTTCAATTCTCCCTTATCGGACCAGTCGATGATGAAATCCATGTCGAATTCATCCTCGCAAAGCCCCACGAGCATTTCGGCGATCACCATCGGGTCCAATTCGTCCCCCTTCCCTATGCCGTTACATCTTGAGTGCACCTGCACCTTGTAGTGGTCCCCGTGCTTTTTTATTATGAAAGGATAGCCCCTGCATATATTGGGGCGATCGGGATATATCCTGCAGATGTGTTCCTGTCGATCGTAATGACTGCAGTAACCATCTATCGGGTCTCCTATGTGATCCCTGAGTGCAAGATCTATCCACGTTCTTGAAAACACGTTCCCGCAGCAGGATCCACACCCGATACATTCCCATCTCATACCTGAGGGTATATCGATGAACTCGGATATGTCGACGGAATACCGGATCCGCCGATCGTCTGATATTTTAGCCATATAGGGTCCCATTAACCTTTTTTCAGGAGAAAGGATCGGTTTGGATATTATCCATTCGATCAAGTACTTTTCCCGTCTTGATTACGGTCCAGGGATCATTGGGGATATCTACCTTTCCCAAAAAGGTGTGAAAATTATTTTCAGGATGGACCTGTATTTGTTCCGGATGAAAAATATTAGATGAGAGGATAGAGAACATCATCTTTTATCGGTTTGCATGCCGGAAAGATATATCAACCAAACCACGGCTATTCGGATCGATGGAAGACGAACGGATACTTATCGACGGGGACCGAATATATCTCAGAACGCTTGAGGAATCGGATGCGGACGACATAACCTTCCATGTGAGCGATCCCGACATCGTCAGATGGACGCTCCTGATACCGTACCCCTATCCCGAAGACGGGGCCATCCAGTTCATAAGGATGGCCGAAAAGAGCATGCTCGAGCGTAGCTCGTATATCCTCGGCATCATACTCAAAAAGAGCGATCGCCTGATCGGAGTGATCAGCCTGGATAAGGTGGACTGGACCCACCGTTTGGCAACGATAGGGTACTGGCTTGGACGGAACCATTGGAACAAAGGCTACATGACCGAGGCCACCGCCCTTATGGTGAGATTCGGCTTCAAACAGCTTGACCTGTTCCGCATAGAGGCGGTGATCCTGGAGGGGAACGTCAGGTCCGGCAGGGTTCTGGAGAGGTGCGGGTTTGAGAACGAGGGGACCGCCAGAAGCAGATATCACAAGGACGGGAGGAGATTCAACGGAACCCTCTACTCCCTACTTCCTTCGGACCTGGATTGACGGGAAAACCCTTTAACTGGTAGCACGATGACCCCTTATAGGTGCTACCATGTCTGTTGAACGGGTGGGGATCTCCTTCGAACCGGATCTTCTGAAGAGCTTCGATCAACTGATAAGGAAGAAGGGATACACCAACCGCTCGGAGGCCATCAGGGACCTTGTGAGAAAGGCCCTCGTGGAGGAGCGGGTGAGGGCAGGCACAGGAGAGGTCATAGGGACGCTTACCTACATCTACAACCACCACGAGGGCGATGTTAACAGGAAGCTGATGAACCTCCAGCACGACCATCATACGGAGATCCTCTTCACGAGCCACGTTCACATGAGCCACGAGATGTGCCTGGAGGTCCTGATCGTCAAGGGGAAGGCCGGCAACGTAACCAGTCTCACGGACAATATCAAGGCCATCAAAGGCGTCAAGCACGGGGAGATGGTCATCACCAAGGTCTGACCTACTTCTTCCAGGGACAGTCCACCTGCTGGGGACACCGACGGCATCCCTTCTTCCTGGATGCGTAGGGGAGCCATACGAATCCTACAAGGCAGAACAGGATCAGCATTCCCAGTTTCAATGGGTCGAAGTCGGTAACAAGCCAGTAGATGCTAACAAGCGGTATGAACCACTGGACCGCCACAGCGATTATATTTCGTCTGAACGCTTTTTTGAAATCCGGATCCTTCGCCTTCCTGAAGAGCCGGGCGGATACTATGCCGTGTCCGCTTGGACAGCCGTGGTTCCCGTAACCCCGACAATTGGGGCAGATGGTTCCCCAGAACCAGAGCATCCCCACAACACTTACGATGAGATAACCAGGGGATAACAGAGGGTGGCACAGAAACAGTAGCACCGCTCCCGTCAGTACCGTGAGCGCATGCGGCATGATCTCCAGTACCTTTTCCATATCATCTTCTCCGTCTGATATACATCATCAGGGCGGTGATAAGAATGCCCCCAAACAAGGCCGAAAGGCCCAGGGGGACCTTTTCTTCCCTCTCGATAGGGGGGGAAAAGATCTCCACACTTGCCGTGGGCTCGTTGCAGGAGAGTCCGCCGACTATCAACACTTTTCCATCGTAAAGTTCGGTCGCCGTGGACCATTTCCTTCCCATCACAACAAGGTTGGTATCCTTCCAGGCGTTGGCCTCCGTATCGTAATACTCGAAACCGCTGTGGCACATCCCCGAAGCGCAGTTGGAACCGCACATGACC
>JAUVLN010000267.1 GCA_030600725.1 Thermoplasmatota archaeon
TCATTGAACCGATGATGGATCATCTCACCTTTTTCAGGAACCGATCAGGCGTGTAGGCGGATATTTTATCCAGCTTCACATCCTCCTTCGATACGAGTATCATGTCTATATCCAACCCGGATGCGTTCTCTCTCAACTTCCTTGCTCCCCGGAGGGCCCCCTTCCCCCATTTCACCTCACCGAAGGCAAGAGGGATCCTCTTTCTTCCCTTCGTTATTATGAAGTCAACCTCTGGTGATAATGAATACTCCCTGTTCCCACCGTATTCGATGGTAAAGGCATCGGCAAAGAACCTCTCAACCTGCATATTGACCATTTTTAGAAGGTTGTTCCTGACCTCGGACAGCATCACATCCCTCTCGTCGATATTGTGCCTGTCAACCAGATAATAGTAGGTTTCCATAATGGGGGATTTGACCCTGTATATTACCTTTTTTCTCGATCGAAATATCGGTATTTCCTCGATGAGCCCCATCTTCATCATGTTATGAATATAGGAGGTTATGAGTCGGCTGTCATCCCTCTTGAGGATGCCCCTGGTATATAGTGTGTGTGAGATCTCCGATGTGGACCATGTTCCTGCCCCAATAAGCCTGAGAACGGATTCATATATCATGCTCCTTCTCCTGGACTCTTCCGAGAATATCTCCCCGATCAAGCCCGGAATGGCGTTCCTGGAATGGCCAATAACCCTCCAGAGATCCTTCAGAAAATCCCCCTGGAAACTGAAGATGGGAACGGTCCAGGGATCTCTCAGGAAGGTCCCGTACTCAATGGTTCTCTCCGGTTCGAGGTCAAGGGCCCTCACAACATCGAATGGATCAAGAATATCGATCTTCACCTCGCTCAGCATCCCAAGCAAAGGTGAGCTGGAGGAGAGCACCTTTTCGATCATCTCCATGCTGGAACCTGAAAGGATCAGTTTTCCGTGCGGATGGGTCATCGATATCTCATCCTGAAAATATGACGGGAGCCGCTGGAACTCATCAAGTATGACAGTTCTATTGTCGAGCAGGAGCGATCTGAGATGATCCAGAAAATGGTTGATATTATCAAAACGTACGGGATTTTCCTCGCCGGAAACGATAACTCCATCCCTTCTGACAAGGAAATATCGATCATGATCTATGAAATTGCGAAGGAGAAATGTCTTCCCTGTCTTCCTTCTACCATAGACAAGAACCCATCCGCCTGCAGAGGAGATATCCTCTATCTCTTTTCTCGGGATCTTCATGGGGTCCAATGTATTTCACAGTAATTAATAGTTACTAACCGTAAATGGCCAATTGTACTTGGCCAAATACCATTATAATAATTCACCATTTTCCTGAATAAATATCGTTGATATCGAAGTTGAAAGGAGTAGCAGGCAGGCCCATCGGGTTCACTCCAGTCACGAACTTGGTCAATATCCCAACATTGACATATCGAATATGATCTTAGCCTGTCGAAGTTGGGAGAGGCCTAACTTTGACACTTATCCATACTCATACGTCAAAGTTAGGCTGTATCACAACTTTGATAGAACTAATCTGATCTGAACCTCTCAATGTTGGGAGAAGCCTCACTTTGACTCTCATCTGTATCCCAACTTTGATAGATCTAATCTGATCTGAGCCTCTCAATGTTGGGAGAAGCCTCACTTTGACACTCATCTGTATCCCAACTTTGATAGATCTAATCTGATCTGAGCCTCTCAATGTTGGGAGAAGCCTCACTTTGACACTCATCTGTACTCATATGTCAAAGTTAGGCTGTACTCATACGTCAAAGTTAGGCTGTAATTATATGTCAAAGTTAGGCCATATGTTTAAAAGATCGCGTTCGCAACTATAATTAATAAAGGTGAGGACCTTCTACCCGTATTCTGGAGGTGTCCGTGGTATGGAGCCCGTGTGTCCGCTTGATTACAGGTACGGCAGGAAGGAGATGAAGGAGGAGCTGAGCTACCATGCACGTGTCAGAAGGTGCCTGGAGGTGGAGGCGTCTCTCGCCAGGGCCCACGCGAAGGTGGGAAACATCCCCCACGAGGATGCACTTGAGATCACCAGGAAGGCGACGCTGGAACACGTCTCCATCAGCAGGGTCGAGGAGATAGAATCGACCATCAAGCACGATATAATGGCCATCGTGAACGCACTTACGGAGCAGTGCGAGAACGATGCTGGAAGATGGGTGCACCTCGGTGCGACATCGTATGATATCGTTGATACCGCCCTTGCGCTCCAATTCCGTGGGGGGATCAGGATGATCGACGGTCAGCTCGACCGTGTAGAGAAGGTGCTATCATCATCCTCGGATAGGTACAGGGACCTGGTAATGGTGGGGAGGACACACGGACAGTATGCGATACCGATAACGCTTGGGCTCAAGATGGCAGTATGGCTGGCGGAGTTCCACAGACACCGCGCCCGCCTGGAGGAGGTGAAGAAGCGGGTTCTGGTGGGCAAGATGTCGGGTGCGGTGGGGACGGGTGCCGCCCTGGGCGAGCACGCCTTCGAGATCGAGAGGCTGGTGATGGAGGATCTGGGCCTCGGCGTTGAAGAGGCCGCCACACAGATAGTCCAGAGGGACCGGATGACCGAGCTCTTCTCGCATCTTTGCAACATTTCGGTGACCGTTGAAAAGGTCGCCACGGAGATCAGGACCCTTCAGAGGCCGGAGATAGGTGAACTGGCCGAACCCTTCGATGAGAGGAATCAGGTGGGTTCCTCCACCATGTCCCACAAGAGGAACCCGATGCAGTGCGAGAACATCTCGGGACTCGCCCGGGTTGTGCGCGGCTTCATACTGCCCGCATTCGAGAACGGGATCCAGTGGAACGAGAGGGACCTCTCGAACTCCTCCTCGGAGAGGTTCATAATCTCCCATATGTTCGTTCTGGTGGATGAGATACTTCACAAGCTGGCATGGGTCCTGGAAGGGTTGGTGGTGAACGAGGAGAGGATAGCTGATAATATAAGGAGGGCGGGGGACGTTATAATGGCGGAATCCCTGATAATGACCCTTGTCAGGAAGGGTATGGGAAGGCAGGAAGCCCACGAGATAACAAGGAATGCGGCGATGAGACATTATGCGGGGGAGGATTACAGGGAGGTGCTCCTTTCGATGGGGGAGGTATCGTCCCTTCTTTCAGGGGATGAGTTGAATGTGGCGCTCGATCCCGCATCCTATGTGGGCGTATCCGCCGAGAGGGTGAATCTGATCAGGAAGATGATAGGATCACCATAGCGGACTGGGATTGGGTGCAGCGGTTCTCGACCAGTCGTCGGATATGGAACCGTAGGGTGAGATGGTTGGATCGTTCTCCGAGAAGGTCCACAGTGAGATGTCGTTTACTCCGCCCAGGAAGATAT
>JAUVLN010000290.1 GCA_030600725.1 Thermoplasmatota archaeon
TTTGTACAGTCCCGATGTTGAAAGCCCATGATCGAAAAGAGGGACATGAACAGCAAACACGATATGGGAATAAATATCAGCCTGATCGCCATCCTGATTACGATCTCCATCACGGGAATTTTATTCACATCGGGAGATGTATCGGGGTCCGGGGACGCTGATCTTGAAACCAGGGCCGAAGGGACAGAGGACCTTGTGATCGATATCGCACTTCAGTTCAACGGACCAACACGTTTCGACATATCGGTACATATCGACATAAACAGCCTGACGATCAACGGAAATACTACCTCCTCCGATGATCTGAGGAGCCTGTACGAGCTTGATCCCGACGGGATCTCAGATGATATTAACCGAGAGGTGAACGATAGGGTTGACGGGATAATGAACTCCTCCTTCGAGGGCGATACCCTGACCACAACCAGCTCGGTCCTCGATACGGCCTCCCTTGAGAACACAACCGAGAACATGGGACGGCCGATCGTTTACGAACTTGCCCTATCAGGAGAGACCCCGATATCCGATTTCCTCCCCCTGGACAGAACCTCGGACCTGGAGGGGGACGAGCCCGATGATGTCATCTCCGCCCTATTCTGTTCCGGATTCACCTACACGAGGAATGTGAATCTCAGGGCCCAGCTGGGTCAGATGGTCACATACCGTATCCCCTCCTCCTACGACCCATACGGGGACGGTTCTGTGGAGATTGTTATTATCAACACCATGTCAACCGACGATAACGGCGACTATGTGATAAAGATCAATGCCACATCCGGCGATGCACAGGATTGGTTCCTGATGGAGATGACCGGAGGTTCGAGGATAAGACCGGACTTCGAGAATATCGACGGGACGCTGGATGTCGATTGGTTCCGGTTGGATACGGTATCACTTGATGCGGATATCAACGTGCTGGCGATCAACACGGGGGAGACGGCGATATCCAATATGATGCCGGACACCATCCGGGCACCTAATTTTATCGGTTCAGGCCTGATACGGTATCTGAGGTCTGTGGGAGTGGTCAAGGACGAGGACATCCAGGAGAAGAGATCGGAGATATCCGACGAGGTGGAACTGGAGGTGGAGGACGCGCTTGAACTCGAGGATGTCCCCTGCTCAACTACCGTTGAGTGGAACATCGATGGTTTGACATCCCCCGGGGATGGCGCTGCGCTTCTCGAGATCCTGGGATCCACCACACCTCTTCAATTCTCATGCACGTCCGATGACGATCTCGCCCTTGATATCCTGGATGGATACGGGCTGAACGAGGTGATGGGGCTGCTCAACGGAGGGCTCAGGATCAAGAGGAACTACACCGTGGATGATGAAGGGGATTATTCGATCCGGATACTGCTTCCGGAGCACCTCGAACTGGTAGGTGAGACGCCTCTTGAAGGTGTAGGCGGCAGGCTGAGGTACACCCTGCTCTCGGGGACCAGGGAGATCGGATCCGATCTCGCTCCGGAATACACCGGCGACGATGTCGCCCTGAATTCGTTCGTGGACCTTTCCGGATTCACATCACATTACGTTGCCGACTCCTCCATGGACTTCTACGCGGAGACCTCCATTCTGATCGATCACATACGGTTCGACAGCGACAAGTACGAGGTCAACACCTCCCTGGACTTCAAACTCGACTACCTCTCCGCGGACATCATCAGACTCCTGATCGACATGGATATCGTGGACAGGGACCAGATAGAGGAGGAGCTGGAGAAACAGCACGATGAGATCATGGGCGACCTATCGGACAACACGGACATCAAGAGCTCTCTCGTGTTCGAGGAGGGGACGCTTGATTTCGACGGGGATCATGAGAACATGAACGGGGAGAACCGGATAACCATCACACTCACTCTGGACGGTGAGGTGGACGCCGCATCGTTGATCTCGGGTGGATCGACGTCCGGCATGCAGGGTAGGATACTGCCGTTCCATTTCGACCCTATCCTTCCGGTGAGAACAATCGAGCGGACCTTCGACTTCGGGGAGGAGGACACATGGGACCTCTATCTCGACATCAGGCTTCCGACGGGCCTTTCCGTAAAGGGCTGGCTCGGAAACGGGTCCGATCACAGGTACAAGGAATTGGAGACCGTCGTCGAAAATGGCTATCCAACCCTGAAGGTCGTAAGGGAAAATGGGGAGGGGGACCATATCCTGATAGCCATCGAGTTCGGCCTCTATCTCCCGATCAACAACGTAACATGCTGTTTCGTCTCCGCCGTCCTTCCGGTCGTTCTCATGTTCCTTCTGATATCTGTCAAGGTCATCAAGAAGGCCAGGAAGAAGAGGGGCAAGGAGGAGGAGGATGAGGGAACCGGGGGGGATGAAGTTGAGGATGCGGAGGATCCCTGGGACATACCGACGGACAATGACACACCCACCTGATGTAACGATACCATGCTCGATAGGAGATCCCGCGATCGGGGGTCTGGACCCACTTCCATTACAAGAAACGTTTATATAACAAAGGGGTTATCGACCCTTCTACCCCTCTACTAGAGGAGTAACTTGATAGTTGTAACTGGAGAAGAACCATGACCACTGTATACGATGTACCAGCCGATCTATTGATCGAGAAGATCTCTCTCAAGTTGAAGAAGATCGATGCCTGCAAACCCCCGGAGTGGGCGGAATACGTCAAGACCGCCGTGCACAAGGAGAAGGCCCCAAGGGAGGCGGACTGGTGGTACACCAGGGAAGCAGCCATACTGAGGAAAGTGTACAGGCTCGGCCCGATAGGGACCATCCAACTTCGCACCGAGTTCTGCGGCCCCAAGGACAGGGGTTCAAAACCCTTCAGAACCCGCTCAAGCTCGGGATCGATCGTCAGGAAGGCGCTCATCCAGCTTGAGGAGGCCGGTCTGGTTCAAACGATCAAGGGAAAGGGACGAGAGGTAAGCCCGAAGGGCAGAAGCCTGCTGGACAACACATCCCATGAGGTACTCAAGGATATCATCAAGGATAACCCCGAGCTGGGTAAGTATTGATATCCGAAGATAACGAGGAATGGATA
>JAUVLN010000288.1 GCA_030600725.1 Thermoplasmatota archaeon
GATCCATGGTCGGAGCGTATTCCAGATATGTTGTCCATCTCTGCCTCACCTCCTCGTCCATCGAGGCATCGCCCACCGCACCATTCAGGTCGATCTCATTCCCCCGATCGTCCCCATCGTCGCTCAGGTTCATGAGAACAACTCCAAGGATGGTGAAAGCCAGCAGCGCCGCAAGAGCCGCCACGAAGAGCTGATGGCCGATATGTTTCTCTTTCCTCTCATTCGATTCTTTCTGGATCCTTTCCGACATCCGATCACCTCGATAGGGCCTTCTAACACATCCTTTTCAGCGATGGTCTTCCCTATTGTAATAGAGAGTATCCCACGGTGTATATAAATGAAAGATGGAACACTCCGGTAACAGGTATAAAAGCCTTTTCCGTATTAGAAGCGGAGGACGTGTAGAAACGATCGGGAGGATAAGAAGGCTCGGAGACCAAAATAATTTATACGCACCGATGATTAAATGAGAGTAAATAGCTCCGGTCTGTGGGAGGAATGAGCCTGGAAGTTTCGAAAGAGGATGAGGTCTCAACTGTGGGGAAGAGGCAGAAGGATCGGCGCAGTATGGTCCTCGCCCTTCTGGTCATTCTCATATCCTCGGTCCCGAGGTTCCTGCTACTTGAACGTGATATCTTTCCCAATGGTGTTGACGAGGGCATCCAGATCATGGCGGGCAGGATGTGGGCGGAGGGTTTCACATTATACGATCAGATCAACACCGTTCAGCCGCCGATCATGCTCAGCGTCTACGGCCTCATGGATGGGGACCCGATCATATTCAGGTACATATCGGTCGTATCCTCGCTGATCATCCTGGGGCTTGTCATGTACCTTGCCTACAAACTTGGCGGGCGGATCACGATGGTCCTGGCCGGCGCCTTTCTCTCCATGGACCTGATGTTCCTCCACGAATCGAGGCTCGCCTCCCTTGATATGTACTGTATTCTTGTGATCTCGCTCGGCGTGGCCTCGATAATGATATACAGGAGGAATGGAAGATGGCCCTATGTTCTCCTCTCGGGGGGCCTGCTGGGATTGGCATGCATGGTAAAACTCTACGCGGTCGTGGCGGCGGGCATGGTGTTTCTGATCCTCCTTTTCGACCTTATCTCGACCAGGGCGAGGTTCAGCGATCGCGGTATTGGCCGTTTCCTTCCGGAACGTTCTAACGACGGAGGGAAGATCGGCCATATCATTGCATACTGCGCCGCGGGAGCGGCAGCAGCCTCCATCGTCCTGTTGATCTTCGGGCCGGCGACTGTAATAGAGGGGATCCTCCTGAACCAGATGGACCGTCCCGTGGACCCCATCGGGAACAAGTTCCTTTACCTCGCAGTTTTCCTCGGTGCAAACCTGATCGCACTCCCGTTCTTTGTGATTGGTCTTTCGAAGACGTACAGAAGCGGGGCCGGGGTAGTACTCATCATCTCTTTTGGGTTCCTTTTATTCATGCTGTTCCAGGCCAAGACCTGGCCTCACCACTTCCTGTACCTCTCCCCGGCCCTGGCTCTTTCAGCGGGAATGGGGGGGACGCTGTTATCCCGCAGGCTATCCGGGGGGTTTCCCACGAGCAGAAGGAGAACCACCTTACCCGTGGTTATCCTGGTCATATCGGTCCTGGTCATCGGAGGCTTCTCGTACGCGGTAGTGGCCAGGGGCCACCCCGTGGAGTATCAGGTTGCGGATATGGTGCGGTCCCTGACGGACGAGGGCGACTATGTCCTGTCAGGGAACCCCCGGATAGCTGTGCTTGCGGACAGGCCGACCCCCCCTTCGATAGTGAACGTTGCCATCGTGCAGTCCCCACCATTAACGGACGAGATCCTCAATGAGACAGTTCTGGAATATGATGTCAAGGTGATCGTTCTTACCTATCATCTGGAGGAGTTCGAGGGGTTCACATCCTTCGTCGAGGGGAACTACGACCTGAGGGCCACGTTCCACGACACGCACCTCCCCTTCGAACAGGATGAACGCATCTACAGGGTCTATGTAATAAAACCGTGAGAGAGGTCCATTGTTTGGCCTCAACCGGCTGAGGGGGGAGTTGGATCAATAAATATATTGGTCGGGAAACCAAAAGATATTACATCACCGTAATCACTTATACTGGAAAAGGGGGTTGTCATTGACCGCACCGACTCGCCAGCATATTGGATCCATCCATGTATTTACCCTGTGGGTTGTTTTCCTGATAGCTTTACCCGCTTTCATCTCAACCGGTGGAGGGTCGGATGGGACGGCCTCCGAAACCACAAGGGAGGAGATCGAGGGGGTCCCCGAATACGATCTCAACCTGAGGATCCCGGACATGGATCCATCGCTTGTGATCCTCGCCCCCTCGGAGTTCCTCGCCGCCACGGGGCCGCTTGCAAGACATCGGACGAGGATGGGCCTTCCAACCGTACTCTACTCCATAGACGATATCGAGAACAACATAAGCGGGGAGGACCGGGAGAGGAAGGTCCACAACTTCCTCAGGAACCTGCACCAGCAGAACCCCTCGTTCAAATGGCTTCTGATAATGGGGGACTCCGAGCATCTGATGCCCCGGCCCCTATGGCACTACGCCCTTGACAGGGGGCAGTTCTATCAGAATTACTACTATTCGGATATGTACTATGCGGGGCTGGATTCCACATGGGACACCGACGGGAACGGCAGGTACGGGGAGTTCTCGAACACGACGTACACCGTCGACGGAGACCTCGATGCTGACGTGTATGTCGGAAGGGTGCCCGCATCCGCCGTGGAGCACGTGACGAACTACGTGGAGAAGCTGATCAGGTACGAGAGGAACCCGCCCGTGGGGATCTGGATGAAGCGGTTCCTGAACTGGGGTTCGGTAATGGAGGCCCCGAACAATATCGAACTTGGCGCCACATCTCGGTATGTGGATTACAGGTCGAACGCATATAAGGTATGCTCCAAGGTGGGGGAGAGCCTTCCCGACCATCTGATCGAGAGACGACTTTACGATTATCCCCAGCTGGAGGGTGGGAACTACACCATCGATGACGGACGGGACACCCTCAACAGGCACAATAT
>JAUVLN010000068.1 GCA_030600725.1 Thermoplasmatota archaeon
CACCTCCCTTGTCCTCTCCAACCAGAGGACGCATGAGAATTCGACCGGGATACCCATCTTCGGCTTCAGGGCGAATTCCACCGGTTCCGACACGCTGACCCAACTTCAGCTCACATTCCAGAACCAGGGAGGGTTCACGATGTCCGACATCAGGGGGGTGACCACATCCTCACTCACATCCGGAGTCGGCCTCTACAGGGACGATGGGAATGTCGATGACGCCCTGGACACCGCGGATACGCCCATCTCGTTCTCCTCATGTTACATCTCATCGAACACGGCGATCATGAACCTTTCCGAATCGGTTCCGTCAACCGTGACCGGATCCCACCACTGGATAATTATCGTGAGGACCTCCGCGACCATAGGGTTGACGAATTCATTCATCTGCTCCCTGAGCGCGGGGGCGATATCATATTCCGATGGATCCTCCTCCCCGGCGACAACGACGGTTTCCACGCAGACACTGATCGCATACTATCAGAAGGCCGTATATCTCGGAAGCGGGAACACCATCCCGATCGGCGAGGAGGGGTCCAATACGGACAGCACCGCCGTTCAGGCGCTCAGGTTGACCGCCGGTAAAACGGGTTTTGAATCCATCTCCGGGCTCTCCATTGAACTGAGCGGTGTTTCCGGTTTCGATCCGGCGGTGGACCTCGCCCCCATGAACCCCTCATCCGGGAGGATGGGCGTATCCCTCTATCTGGACGACGGCCCCACATCGCCCGACATCTGGGATCCCTCCGAGGATACCCAGATACGGCCCAATGCGATATCCATGGTGGGTCTGGGATCCGGATACCTGGTCAACCTGACCATGAACAGGACGGGTTCCAACGTCCCGCTTCTACCCTCCCAGCCGCAGGGAAATTACGACATGTTCATCGCCGTATCAACCTCGTCATCCGTGGGCAACAGGGATCGGTTCTTCACGACCATCCCCTCGCTTGGGATAGAGATATACGGAAAGGACAACACTACATCTCGGGTTCTGCTCTCCTCCAACAGGTCGCGCGACATCATGGCGGATACGCTTCCCCCGGACCTCTCGACCTGCACGCTTACCATCACCTCCGATGACACGGCATATTTTCACAGCGAGGATACCGACCTCTCCGGAACGGACCGGGTATTCTACAACAGCATCCCCCTTCAGGGTCAGGGACAGACCATCACCGTGAGGTTTTCGGGTTTCACCGAGGATAACCCGGACAGGCTGATCGGCGAGGCCGCATTCAACCGACGGCCGTCCGGACCGATCGATTTCACCAGATCCACGACCCAGTCGATCTCCTATGGTATTACGTCGGGGAACGATGCAGACAGCCCTCTCACATTCACACTCCAGGACGAACTGGGACACTCCACCTCGTGGGATGTCGAATTCGTGGAAGATAACAGCCCACCGGACGTTTCGGATATCATAATGGGTGACGATTCACCCTACATCGATACCGTCCCGTCGCAAGATAAGATCTATTTCAGACCGGTGATGTTCACCACGGACCATTTCTGGATCGCCGGGTCCTCATCCGAACCCACGGGAGGGTCCGGCCTGGATAGAGTGGAGTACGAGTACGAGCCCTCGCTCGCCTCGGGTCCGACAACCGATCTGACCCCTGCGACGTGGAACGGGTCCTACGGGGTCTCGAATACCTCGGAGGCGGTCGATTCACCGCTTCGCGTAATGGTCCACGACAACGTGGGGAACCAGAGGGTGCTTGTATACGAATATATCAGGGTGACCACCAACCCGAGCGTCACTTTCCTGAACCCATCCACGCCGGGTATGAACGTCTCGGGCGTTTTCCCTGTCGTGGTCCAGGCCTCCGCCGACGCCCCCCTGAAAAAGGTCGAGTTCAGCCCGGACCAGGGGGCCAGCTATCATGAGATGGTGAGGCAGGGCAATTACTACAGGTACGACTGGGACACCCTCTCGGAGCTGGAGGGACCAACCACCGTCAGGGCCCGGGCCTCCGACACGGTCTCGGGAGTGGAATATGACCTGAGCTGGGTGATCGTGGACAACTATCCACTCTACGGGTGGTTCGTGAGCCCCACGTACGACCAGCATATCAGCGGGATAACAAGCGTACGGCTTTCGGTCTCATCCTTCTGCAGCGGGGCCCAGCTGTATCTCGGGAGCACGTTCATGGGGTCGATCTCCGGATCCCCGACAGGTGGAGAGTTCGTGATCGACATCAACACTGATACCGTCCCTGACGGGAGCTACACCCTTACCGCGGTCCTATCCGGATTCGCGGGGGACCGGAAGAACATTACCATCCCCGTGACTGTGGACAACACCGCACCGTCGATAACCTCCGTGTTCGTGGACCACCCCGGCTCCCAGGGGGCGTCCAAGCCGGGAGACACCGTCAGGGTCAAGGCGACGGTCACCGACAACACTTCCTCCATCTCCACCGTCATCGCATACGCGGGGAACATCGGAGGCAACTTCACCGAGATGATGTACGACGACGGGGGCCACGATGATGGTTTCTCCGCAGACGGGTACTACTCGACATCAACATTCCTCGTCGATGCGATATGGGCGTTCCACGTGGTACAGGTGGAGGCTGTCGACGAAGCGGGGAACACCGCCACATATTCGATCATGACGGCCGTTGACCCGAACCTCCCCGTGGTGGAGGAGTCCTGGATCGAATACCCCAACGGACAGGGGGCTGCAAAACCCGGTGACGGGATACAGATAATGGCCAGGGCAAGCGATCTTACGTCGCCCATCTACGTCACCCTCGTTCTGGACGATTCCGGTTCCATGGCCAGGGATAAGAAGATGGAGAGCCTTAAAAAGGCCTCCAAGGAGTTCGTCAACACGACCAGGTCCATAGATCATCTGGCGATCTACACATTTTCATATTTTGATGATGACCCTCCCTTCCGGCCAAAGAGGATACTCAACTTCACCATAATGGACCCTGCGGGGAAAGCGTCTGCCAGATCGCTCATCGACGGCTTGATCGCAGAATCTGCTACTCCGATATGGGACACCATAGGTGAGGCGGTGGACTACACAAAGGAGTTCGGAAAGTCCTCGCCTGTGGTCGTTGCCTTCACGGATGGCGCAGATGACCAGAATTTCAGTTTACCGTACGAGGAGGGTTCCGAGGATTACTGTCCCTGGTTCAACTGGGGCTCTACACAGTGGGTGTCATCCCATCTGGGAAAATATCCCGACCCCGATGAGACAGGGAACAATATGTGGTTCGATAACCCGATCAACGAGCTCAGAAGCGGCCTTCTCTACAGCCCGATACCTATTTACACGATCGGCCTGGGGTTGGAGCATTTCGACCCGCCAAATCGACCTCAGAGATCCAACAAACCTTCGCATGGTACCATAGATAACACCAATGCGTACTGGGACGAGGAGTCCGGGACCACCGAGTACAACCTGTGGCGCCTTTCCACCACATCCGGAGGGCAGTACAGATACGCCCCCACGAGTACACAGCTTGAGATGATCTTTCGAAACCTTGCGGATTCCATCTTCGAGGGGGACTCCCCCTCCGGCATCGATGCCATGAGCTCTTACGTGCCCATTGACACGATGACACAGTATCCCATGTACGACGACGGGCTACACAGCGACGGGCTTCCCGACGATGGCCTCTATGCAACGGACCGGATCTATATCCCCACGATGGATTCGCAGGAGGATACCGTCGTGGTGGAATGCACCGACTGGGCCGGCAACATCGGTTACGATTACGTGAATGTCACCGTGGATTCGGACCTGCCCATCATCAACAATATCACCGTCGTGTATCCCGACAACCGGTCCTCAGTGGGGGACGGGGAGGATTTCCGGATAGAGATAGGCCTGGAGGACAAGGACTCCGGGATATGGAGGGTGGAGGCGGACGGTGAGGCCGTCGGATACCTCCCACCTGTTATCTTCAACGATACGGGGCTGGGGAACGACGTCCGGGCAGAGGACATGATCTACACCAGCTCCAACATCACGCCCACAACCGGAAATGCGCCCTCAAGATATTTCTTCGTCAACGTCTCGGTCAGGGACCTTGCCGGGAACCTGGTCAGATACAGGGCCCAGGTGTTCATCGTGAACGATAGGCTGGCTCCCAACGTCGAGATGGTGTCACCGCTCCCGGGCGAGTACCTATCCCGGCAGGACAGGGTGAAAGCGCTTGTCACCGATGACGGTGACATCACCGTGGTGAGATATGTCGTCAGCGACTACAACGGCAAGGTAAGGTCCGGGCTTCTGTTCCCGGATAAGGGCAGCGTTTACGGGGCGGATATCGACGTGGGCGGGCTTCCGGACGGATCCTACTTCATCGAGGTGTATGCCCTCGACTCCGCGGACAGGAACGGCTCCTCGGGCGTACTGGACATCGGGATCGATAACTCCTTCCCCTCACTGCTCGTCAGCTATCCCGAGAACAACTCCGCCCTCTCCGACCAGGTCAGTGTCGTGGCGGTTGCGAACGACTTCCCGTTCACCGCCGAGATATCGTTCAGCATCGACAGGGGCCCTTTCGTCCCGATGGATACCCTGATAGATACCACGCTTTTCCCCCAGGGCAGGCACACCATCACGGTCAGGGCGGTTGACCCGTCAGGCAAGGTAACCCAGGAGGTACTGGTGGTCTACTTCGACAACTCCATTCCTTATGTCGAGCTGTTACACCCGACGACGGGAACGATCACAGGAGGGGATATCGATGTCCAGGCAAGGGTAAAAGACGGCGGGGGCATCTATACGGTGGAAGCTGCCGTTTATCTCTGGGGCAACAGAACGGACCCGACACCCCCTACACTGAATGAGACGCCCATAGCCACCATGGCGATGTCAGGGCCTTCCGGCACGGTTGTAGTGGGGGGACTGTACAACGGCGTCATCGACTCTTTGGGACTGCAGGACGGAAGATACCTGCTCTATCTGCTGGCAAGGGACAGGTCGGGGGAGGAGAATTACGACGCCGTATATCTTCCCATTGACAACAACGACCCGGACCTCAAGGTGGTCCATCCCCCGGACGGGGCGGCGATATCCGGGGTGCTGAGCCCCGACCTGATACTTGTGGAACCCTTCCTGTCGGAAAGCTACTACACCTTCCTTGGGGAAAGATACGAGTTCGGACAGGATCTTGACCTGAGCGATACCCCCGAGGGTGAGTACCTCGTAAGGTTCGTTGCCATGGATACCAGCTTCAGAACGAAGGTTGTGGAGAGGACGGTTTACATTGATAACTCCAGGCCCATCGTTACCCTGCTCTCCCCATCTCCCGATTCCGTTTTGGAAGGCAACCTGGAGGGCCTCGTGAGGGTGTCGGAGAACTCGGGGGTCAGGTATGTCACCCTCCTGATAGACGGGTACGAGGTGGCTTTGGGGCAGCAGCTGGAGGACGGATCGATATATTCGTTCTCGTACGACCTCTCCAGGGTGAACCACTCTGCTCACATCCTCACCGTCAGGGCCGAGAACCGCGCGGGTCTTGTGGGTTATTCGCAACCCATCCCGTTCATCAACGGCTTCATCGATACGGACGGGGACGGCGTCAGGGACATATACGACGACGATCCGTTCAACGCCTCCATCCACGGGGACTACGATGGCGATGGATTCGGCTCGTTCTATGACGATGATGACGACGGCGACGGATACCTCGACGAGGTGGACATGTTCCCCTACGACGATAAGGAGTGGCTGGATTCGGATGGGGACGGGATCGGGAACAACGCGGATACCGATGACGATAACGACGGGGTGCCGGATGAGAAGGATGCGTTCCCCACTGATAACACCGAATGGTCGGACTTCGACGGGGACGGGATAGGAGATAACGCGGATACCGATGACGATAACGACGGGGTGCCGGATGAGGACGACGATTTCCCCAACAACCCCTACGAATGGCTCGATACGGACGGGGACGGGATCGGGAACAACGCGGATACCGATGACGATAACGACGGGGTGAACGACGATCGGGACGATTTCCCGCTCAACGGGGACCGCTCCTTCCACTGGGAGCCCATACTTCTGGTGATCCTGACCGCCCTCTTCATCGCGATCCTGATAGGGGGAGCCCTGTTCGGATTGGTGTTTCGGGAGAAGGTGAACCTCGTTATGGAGGACTCGATGGAGGACGGCCTTATCGCGAAGGTCATGGGCTACGTGGATAGCAAGATCAACCGGGAGGAGAGCTGGGATGATCCCCCTCCCCCAAAAGAGCGCGGGCGAAAGAAGGATGTCGGATCTAACAGATCATCCGGCCGCCGCCGAGGCTCCCGCCGGGATGAGGAAGATCATGAAGGCAGGCGAAGGGCTCCGAAGATGGAGAAACGGAGGGGCGGCAAGAGCTCATATGGAGATGACCTCTAGACCCCTCATATAGGGCCTCAGCTTCTTGGGCAGCTCGACCCTTCCATCCTCCAGCTGGTAGTTCTCCAGGATGGCAACCATCGTTCTCCCTATGGCCAGGCCCGAACCGTTGAGGGTGTGCAGGAACTCCGAGGGCAGGTGGGGCTTTCTCCTGAACTTGATCATCGCCCGTCGGGCCTGGAAATCCCCAAAACTTGAGCAGGAGGAGACCTCCAGCCACCTCTCCTCGAAGGGAGAGTATACCTCGAGATCATAGGTCTTTGCCGACGAGAAGGAGAGGTCCCCCTTGCACAGGATGATCCGTCGATACGGCAGGTCAAGCCTTTTCAGGACCTCCTCGGCGTCGCGGGTAAGTTTCTCTAGCTCATCTTCGGAGGCGTCGGGGTGGCATATCGAGACGAGCTCCACCTTTGAGAACTGATGGACGCGGATGATGCCCTCCTCTCCGGTATGACGTCCCGCCTCCCTCCTGAAACAGGGGGAGAATGCCTGGTACCTCAATGGAAGGTCGTCCCCGTCCAGTATCTCGTCCCTGTGGAGGTTGGTGATAGGCACCTCTGCCGTGGGTACCAGATACAGGTCATCCTTTGGAAGCCTGTACATATCCTCCTCGAACTTGGGAAGCTGGCCGGTTCCCACCATTGATGCGGAGTTGACCAGTGCGGGGGGCCACACCTCCTTCCATCCCTGTTCCGAGTGGATGTCCATCATGAAGTTGAGAAGGGCGCGCTCGAGTCTGGCGCCGTATCCCTTCAGCACGTAGAAACCCGAGCCCGAGACCTTGGCGCCCCGTTCGATATCTATGATATCCAGACTGGATCCGATGTCGGTGTGGGCCCTTGGGGTGAATTTTAACTTTCTGGGGTCCCCCCACGTTGATATGGTGACGTTTTTTGACTCGTCCTCGCCGACGGGGACATCGGGATGGGGGAAGTTAGGGATGGTGAGCCTTATCTCGTTGCGCTTTGCCTCCATCGCCTTCGATTCCTCGTCGAGCTCTCTGAGCTCCACGTTGAGGCCCTTCATCCTGCCGATCCTCTCCTGCCGGGCGGCCCTATCCTTTTCCGTTGAGATCTCCTTCGATACCACGTTCTTCTCGTGCTTGAGGCCGTTCACCCGCTCCACTATCTCCCTGAAACGGCAGTCCGCCTCGATGAAACCGTCAAGGTCCGCCTCCGCTTTCCTGTCCGCGAGCATCTTTCGTACCGCATTTTCGTTCTCACGGATGAACTTGATATCGAGCATAATATCTTCCTCCCCCCAAATCCGTATAGGGATATCTATACTTTGTCGAAGGATCGGCCCCCGGCCAAGATGAGATGTTCGGTGAGGATAATATAAATGAAGTTCCTACACCGGGTGATGAGAGCTGGGCCCATTGATATCCTGAGGCTGTTTCGGATACACACAGGCGCTGCAACTGCAGCGGTCCCAGCCCTAGGCCTGCTGGCCGCAGGGGGGTCCTATCTGGCACTGGCATTCGTGGTGCTGGCCGGACTGACCCATCACGCATGGGGGTTCTCCCTCAACGAGGTGGTGGACCTTGAGGTCGACAGGAGGTCCAAAGGCCTTTCGCACAAGCCTCTCGTGTCGGGAAGGATCCCCAGGAAGGTGGGTTTGGTCCTCTCGATCATTATGGGCATCCTCTCCTTCATCTTCATATCGATAGCCACACTCGTCGAGGGCGTGGACCCGCTCGTTCCGCTGATCTTCCTGGTCCTCTCCTCCTTATCGGGCACCCTGTACAACGTTTACGGCAAGAGGTTCCCTCTGTCTGACATATTCGTGGGGGTATGGATGTTCTTCCTGGTCCTCTCCGCGGCCTCCGTGTCATCTGGATGGGGCCCATATCATATATCGATCTGGGCTGTGGCGGGCCTCTCATCCATACACCTTGTATTCAACAACTCCGTGGAAGGGGGGATGAAGGATGTGGAGAACGACAGGGGTTCGGGCGCAAGGACCTTCGCCGTTGTTACCGGGAACCGCATGAGAGATGGAAGATTCCATCTGACGCCTGTTTTCAGGGGCTTCGGGATATCCCTCAGGGGTCTCTTTGTCATATTGGCTGCGGTGTTCTCCTACCTGATCGTGGTGGAGGAGGGGTTCTTCATCAACATGGTGCTGCTGGTATCGGTGCTTGGCATCCTTCTGTTCCACCAATCCCTATCGTTCCTGAGGGGGACGGTCAAGATGAGCAGAAAGGAACTGCTGAAAGCTTTCTCCCGGCACGAGATCGGATCCTTCCTACTCTGTATACTTGTTGTACTGCCTGCGGTGGGATGGGCACCTTCATTGGTGATATTCATCGTTCCTGCACTTTGGTTCATCCTGCTCAACAGGATCATGTACGGGACCGAGATAGCTCCTGGAGTTTAGAGGAAATAAATCCACATACTTTCCGATTAGTGTCAGTAATCGGAAATTAGAATGTAAAACGCTGTTTTAATATATCTAGATGTTTTCGATATTATTTGAGATTAT
>JAUVLN010000004.1 GCA_030600725.1 Thermoplasmatota archaeon
CGTTTATTCCTATTAACGATTGCCCATTGAAAACAAACATATGTTTTGTTTTAACTATAATAGATAAACATATGTTTACCCTTGATCGGATTAATCTTTAATAAGCATCCGTGATTCCCCCGATCACGGGGATGGAGATGGTCAAGATAATAAAGAATTTCGGATTCGAGAGCAAAGAGGAGGTAGTGGAGACGTTGAGGAGATGTCCCGACATCAGGTTCATCCGGTTCATAACCGCGGATATGCACGGTGAGAGGCCGTGCGGGTTCACGGTCCCTGTATCGGAGCTTGGAGGTGCCATCCAGAATGACGGAAGTGTCCTTTTCGAGGGATCAGAGGGGCGGAGCGGGACCTTTTTAAAGGGGTTCGACGCGTCATCGCTCTATCCGGAGAGGATCAACGAGAGCGACAAGAACGCCTCCTTCGACTTCAGGACGGCAAGGGTCATTCCATGGTGTTACAGGACGAGGACCGAAGGGTATGAAAGGAGCTGGAGGGAAATGGTCATCTTCGGTGATGTGATCGACCCAAGGAATGGCCCCTACAAATACGATTCCAGGAACATATTGAGATCCGTGTTGACGGACCTCTCCCGAAAGGGGATCTCGGACACCGTCTATATCGGGCCGGAACTGGAGTTCTTTCTGTTCGAGGCCGATGAGGGGGGAAATCCCATAATAGAGGAATTCCACAGGGATGACTGCAGGTTCCTCCGTCCGAATCTCGTTGACAAAGGGGCCTATTTCAAGGGTGGAAAATATGGACAGATACGAAAGGAGGCCCAGATGGCACTTCAGGAGATGGGATACAGGTTCGAATACGATCATCATGAGGTCTCGAACAGCCAGCATGAGATAGATGTCCATTACCTCCCCGCGCTGGAGATGGCCGACCTTGTAATGCTGTACCGATATGTTGTGAAAAAAGTGGCTTCATCATACGGCCTTTTCGCCTCGTTCATGCCCAAACCTATCGCAGGACAGAGTGGCAACGGGATGCATACGCACCAATCCCTGTTCAAGGATGGAAGGAACATATTTCACGATCCCGACGATGAGAACGGCATGAGCCTGGATTGTAAACGATACATATCGGGTCTGATGACGTATATACCCGAGATCACCGCGGTTTTGAACCCCTGGGTAAATTCATACAAGAGGCTTGTTCCAGGGTATGAGGCGCCGGTCTATATCTGCTGTGATATCCAGAACAGATCATCGCTGATCAGGATACCCGGTTACGACCTTTCCAGTCCCGAGGCCGTCAGGGTGGAACTGCGAAACCCCGATCCCTCCTGCAACCCTTACCTCTCCTTCGCCCTTCAGATCACAGCAGGGATCAGGGGTATCACAGATAAATTGAAGCCGGTGGAGATCCAGGAGATCAACGTGTATGAACTGACAAAGGAGATGAGGGGTGATATCGGGATAAGACGCCTGCCCCCTGACCTGGACTCCGCCCTCGACCTTCTGGGATCAAGTGCTCTGGCCAGGGAGGTGATGGGGGATGAATTCCTGAACCATTACCTATCCGCAAAGAGGGCTCATGTGGAAGCTTACGGCAGCAGCCTCGGGCATAGAAAGGGAGATCGGTCGATGGAGACCCAGATAAGCAGATACGAGATAGAGCAGCTGCTGCCCATTCTGTAGATCGATCGGACACCTTCGGATCAACCGAAATACCTGAGATCGTCCCTCTCCTCCTGCTCGGAGGCCTCGAGGTCCTTTTTCAGTTTATTGGTTATCTCATCAACCTGTTTCGCCCTCTCCTCCAGTTTGGTAAGGTCGATCTCAAGGTCAAAGTATCGTGCCAGGACCTGCAGTATCTCACCTGCGGATCTGGGATCGGCGAAATATCCGGAGGTCTCCCCCATGAGGCAGATTCCAGGTATACCGAAAAATTTCCCCATTCCAAGCAGAAGGCCAGAGGCTCCGATGATGCCGGATCCGGGCTCACCGCTCCTGAAGATAACTCCCAGGTCCTTGAACCTGGATATCATCTCCTTATGGGTCACCGCACCGAGGACAGATGGGGTTTCGACCATCCTTATCAGCCCAAAACCGCCCAACGTGAATATCATGGAGACGGATAGGTCACGCGCCAATTCAAGGGTCCTCAGGGAGAGGATATACTGGCCCTCTGGGGTTAACCCCTGATAATCTCCTGTGAGGACCAGAAGATCGGAGCCTCCGTCTTGACCCTTCATGTAATAAATATCGTGTCGAGCAAGGTCCACAACCCCATCCTCGCTGACTGAGACCTGTGGAGGCAAGTGCCTGGAATACAACCTTGCGTATGGTTTCAGATCAAGTACATCTATCAGATGTTCCACGGCCAGTTTTCCAACATTACCGACTCCGGGAAGGCCCTCTATCAATACCGGTTCCTTTAGCTCGGCCTTATCCTGATAATCGATGACGAATTCGAAATCTGTTGCTTTATTCGGGGTCACCATCTTCTGCCTCCAATGATTCCATGTATGCCATCCGACGGTACTTGCCGAATCTATCCTGGGGGGAGAACCGGGGTGGAAATGTATTCTGTGTGTTTATCCTGCATTTCGAACAGCTATGCTGAAAGGTATACCGGCCGCAGCTTGGACATTTCCTGATCCTGCTCCTCAATGAAACACCCTCACGTTATGCTTTCCTTATGAACTTGCCATCTCCCCCAAGGTTTACAAGGTGGTCAACTGCCCCCTGGGCGGCCTCCTTGAGAACCTCCTCGGCGATCTTGTAGTTAGGGGCCTCCAGGATCAACCTGTATTTCGGGGCCCCCAGGTAGTAGATCTTCAACTTCACATCATCGATCTCGTTACCGATCCTCTCGGTGATCTCAAGGGATCCCTTGATGTCCAGCATTCCTCTTGGTTCGGGGGAGGTAAGCTCGAGGATACCATTGATCTCCACATACGGCGGGGTGATATTATCCTTGGAGATCTTTATGAACTCATTCATCCAGTCCCCTGAGAATCCTGCCTCCTCCAGGGATGACTCACTTATGGCGCAGGCCTCCATTGCCCCATATAAAGAATCGTATTCCTGTATCAGCTGATACCCAAAATCCGCCATGCCCTTGTTGAAATCAGTACCCATCTGCTCGCAGAGCATCTCAACAAGCTTTCGGGCCTTCTGCTCACCCTTCCACTGCTGTATCTTCTCCCGCTTCTGATGGGCGTTAACGGCTTTCAGGGAGAGATCTACCGATTTGTATCGCTTCCTATCGTCCACACCAAGGACCTTGCAGACGATCTTCTGGCCCTCCCGAACATGGTCCCTTATGTATTTCACCCATCCCGATGCAACCTCTGCGATATGGAGGAAGCCCTCAAGATCGGGATATTCATCCAGCTCCACAACGACGCCGAAGTTCTTTACCTGCTTTACTGTGGCAACCACCAGCTCTCCTTCCTCCGGTACCTCGTTGTAGACCATCTTTATCTCTCCTGTTTACGGCCTGATCAGGCCATATCCACATCCGCCCTTTCAAGGATCTCGCCCTTGATCTCGGCCTTTCCGCCCTTGGGATTTACCATTGTGGCTCCACACACGGTACAGCCCACTTTCGTCGTGGACCTGTCGAATACCGTCTGTACGTTACCGCAATCCTGACACTTTACCTTCAGGAACTTGCTCCGGGGTTTTGTATTGATTTCCATGATGATCAGCCCTCAACCAGCTCGAACTTCTTCGCCCTGATGCAAGGTGGCATGGTCATTTTGCCGCACTCCTTGCACTTGTATCTCAGCTGTACCCTCTTTGTCGGTTTCTCCCTACCCTCTGGTTTGGGACGCGGGAAACCTCCATAGCCAGCCGTCACCTTTCTGAAACGCCTCTGCCCCCAGGCCAGTTCACTTGCCCGCCTCTTCTTTACCTTCTCCACTTCCTGAAGGGAGTGGTGTTTGCAGTGAGGGCAATATCGTTTAACGCTCCTTGGCATTTTCATTTTTTCTCACCTTTTATCCTTGAATGATGGCTTGGTGAGGGCGTATTTTGGAACCACTATTAATATTTATAGTAATATACCCACCAATAACAGAGGTCCCCCGTCTTCCCATACTACATGGAGATCACAGAAAACCCTCCGATATCCTACCTTGTCGGTTTCGGCGACCGTCATATATCAGGGCCCCTCATTCATCACCTGATGAGGCGGGCTCATCATCGGTTCCCTTCAACAGAACGATCTCGATCCATGATACGTTGATACCCTCCACCCTCTCCTCATCCGGAATGTTCACGGTCCCTATCCGGATACTATCCACCTTCAGGCCTTTGATGAACCTGTTTCTGGAGATCTCGGCAACATCCACCGCTTTGCTAATGGACCGCCCCCTCGCTTTCAATGATACCCGCTCGGCGCCGGAATTGAACTGTGTGATCACTGCCAGTACATAATTTATCGATGGTTTGCGTCCAATGAATATCGTATTCTCCTCCATCGTCTTTATCCCCTGTATATCACCGCTGGTTCCAGTCCCATTGGACACGTTCGTATATAACCCTTTTCTGCCGATGCTTTTTTCTTATGGACAGTTCGACCCTGTATCATATTCGCGGTAATTATGGAAAAATAGATATCATATCTCAAATATGCGCGGTATGGATAGAAACGATGGAGAGAAAAAATATGATCGACCCCTGGGCGCAGACCGATATAGATGATTATTCAAGGATAATGATGGAATTTGGGATAGAGAGGTTCGATCCGTCAACCCTTCCTTCAGAGCCGACCCCACCGAGATTGTTCAGGAAGAACATAGTTTTCGGACACCGGGGATTCGAGACTATCCTGGGCAGGATAAGGTCAGGAGGTGATTTCGCGATCCTCTCGGGACTCATGCCCTCTGGCAGGATGCATCTGGGACACAAAATGGTGATCGACCAGATAAAATACCTCCAGAATTTTAACCCCTCTACCTTTATCGCGGTTGCCGATTTCGAGGCGTATGCCACGAGGGGCATGCATCTGGAGAAGGCCAGGACGCTGGCCATTGAATCGTATATAAAGAGCTATCTCGGACTGGGTCTGGGTGTCGATAAACTGGAGATATACTTCCAATCCAAAAGGGAGGATGTGAAGGACATCGCATATCTGATGGGGAAGAAGGTGAACCTCTCCACCATGAAGGCCATATACGGTTTCGATGACTCCACGAACATGGCCCACATGCACTCCCCCCTGATCCAGGCGGGGGACATACTTCATCCCCAGGTAAGGCTGGGCCCCATTCCCGTTGTTGTGCCGGTAGGGGTCGATCAGGACCCCCATATCAGGCTTTGCAGGGACCTTGCATCATCTTTCAGAATGTTCAACGCCACCGTTACTTCGGACGGTAAAGTGGGCGTATTCGTCAAGGTCGACGATGATGTGGAGAGATTATTATCCAAGGCCCGATCCGTTCTGGAAGGGCTGGGTTACCTCGATTTCAAAATGGTCCCGAGATACAAGGCCCTATACCTACCAGGAGCGTCCCCCTCGGATGTCCCGATCATGGATGAGGCCCTGGCCCTGTTGGAGAAAGAGGAGGGGGGGTTCGGTTTCATCCCACCCTCGTCAACATACCACAGGTTCATCAAAGGGATCACCGGCGAGAAGATGAGCTCATCCAAACCGGAAACCGCCATATTCCTGGATGATGAGCCTGCAGAGGCCGTTAAAAAACTGAAGAAGGCTGTAACCGGTGGGAGGGACACGGCCGAGGAACAGAGGGAAAAGGGCGGAAGACCGGATATCTGTTCCGTATTCAACACGATGCTGTATCACCTCGTTCAAAGCGACGATGAGATCGACCGGATACGGGAGGAATGCCTCCAGGGCATCAGGTTGTGCGGATCATGCAAGAAAGAGGCCTGCCAGTACCTGGAGGATTTTCTGAACGAGTTCAGGGAGATCAGAGAGCAGAGAGAGCACCTGGTCAGAGAGATCGTCAAATGGGATTGAACCGGGATCGATGACCTATTGGCATCAGAAACCGACCATGTACCTAAGGAGGGCTGCGATCCCACCGAATGCACGAAGAAGCATGGTACCCTCCGAGGAATCGGTGGAGATGAGCTCCAACTCGGAGGAGTAAAGCTCGCATATCCTATCCATCTCACTGATCATATCCTCCTCAAGGATCAGCTCGGAAAGGCCTCCGCATTTCCCGCATTTTTCGGAGTTGCCGCCCCTGGAGATGACATATCTCTCCTCCTCGTTGCTGCAGCCGGAGCATCTCCAGATCTGATGGTGTTTCTCGAGGCCTTCCGAAACCAGCAGGATCTCAACGGCGCCCGCCTCCAATGCCTGGCGGACCTGGGCCTCACCGTAAGCGCTGAGACCTCCGTCTTCCTTCCTTATCTCGGAAAAGAGTCGGTGCATCAGCTCCTTTTCCTTGGTCACCTCAAGGTGTTGTAATGTGGGCAGGGCCTTTTCAAGAAGCTCACCAAGGCCGAACTCGTTTGTGTAGCCGGTATCAAAGGTATCGATCACCTTCTTCTGGAGCTCATGGTGAAGGTATTCGCTCTTCAGGAAGAAATCCTTGGTCGACCCGGGCCCCCCAATGAGTATCCCTTTCAACTCATCCACACCCAGAAATGCCTCCGTGCAGATGTCGGTCACCTTCTTGTAGTACTCATGGGCAGCGATCTCGATCAAACGCTCGAACCTCTGAGCCGACTGTCCCCCTCTGCCGTGCTTCGATGGGACCAGGGACTGGATGTTCTTGATCAATTCAATTCTCTTGCCTTTCAACAAGCCTATGGTGGCTTCGGACCTGTCGACCACGATGAGTCCGAAAACCTCCTCCTCCATCATCATACCTTTTAGATGATCAAGATAGAAATAACTGTCACATCGGTAGAGGAATGTGGTGATCTCAATCGGGGGTTCCACAACACGGGCTATCATCTTCGTCTGATCGGCTCCGGTTGGTATATGGCCCACGAAAAATGCCAGACCGTTCTCCGGTGCCATCCGGAGGTTCTTCAGCCTGGACATGATCGATTCGATCGCCGAGGTCACATTCTTCCTCGTCGATTTTGACTTTATGTTCGATGACTGCGAAAACTCGTTCCTCAGATAGTTCATCACATCGGATATCTGCTTGGACCCTGGAACATAAAGGCTGATCAATTCCGTCGCCCTGCCCTTGTATGAGCCGAGCTCCTCCAGGACCTTTCTGAACTCGTATTTCTCCCTCGCGGTCAATTTCGCCATTATGCCACCACATTTCCGGGCGTTTAAAGCTTGAGGATGGCCTCCACAATCGACATCATTAATAAAACTTGCTTCCCGGCCCAACGTGGTAAGACCCAATAGACAGGATACCAAACGATATCCGTTTATATCGTTCCGGATGAAGGATCTTACAATGGTTGAAAATGAATCAGCTTCTCGAAATAGTATTATACCATAACTGTATATGAACCACTGCATTAGAAGTCCGATCTCTATCTGGACATCTATGGTTCAAAGTGGTGGTAAATATGTACAGGCGATGGCCATTATTCCTCGCAGTATTGATGATAACGACAGCATTCCCGTTGATGGTGGGGGCACCGGTCACCGGTACCGACACCGGATCTGAGGGCGAAAGCAGACATGGATTTACCTTTGAAGGTGACTGGACCTCAGCCGTTGGCAATACGGCGCTCTGTGTTGACACGGGGGATTTCGACGGCCTCAAGAACGATGATATCGTGGCCGGAGGGAACGGCAATGTTTATGTATATTTGAACAACGGGAACGGACAGTCATTCACCGGTCCCACGACGATTCCCCTGGCCGGTTATCATATCACAAAGGTGAAAACGGCCGATTACGACAATGACGGTGATATCGATATCATAGCAATGGGGCAGGAATATTACTACATGGCAAACGACCTTACTAGCGATCAGGGACCCACCATAGGGTCGATCAGGGTCTATTACCTGGAGAACTCCGCAGGAACGTTCACGCTCGAGGACCATTACGACCTGAATAACGGGATGTACATTCACCATTGGTGGTATTTCCACGACGGTGTATTTGACATGGATGTTGCCGATATCGATAACGATGGTGATGTCGATGCAGTGGTCATGTACAATGCCGACACCGACGGTAACAGCGGAAACAACGGAGAGAGGCTCCAGATAACCGGGATCCTCTATAACGACGGATCCCTCTCACACCAGAACCTAACTCACCACACGATATCCAGTGCATATATATGGGGTATGCTGGACGTTCACGATTTCGATGAACCCGCGGATAGCTATCCGGACATTGCCTACACCTACGGGGGAAGCGGAAACGGCGGTGATATCGAGACCACAGTCCGTATGATGTGGCATTCGGGTAGCGGTTACTCTTACAACTCCCCCGACTTGCTTGGACAGATCTCCAGAGGAGGTTTGTTCCCCTCATTTCCGTATGCGATAGCAGGAGGACATTTCTCCGGGGTTACATACCGAGATATCGTCGTATCGATCAATGGGAACTTCAACGATTACTTCTCCGACGCAGCCGTCTATCTGATCAGGGGAAGGCCAGGCAGGGTATTCGATGCGGTTGACTCAAATGAAGCCTATACCGAAGGGTGGCATTACCAGTTCAGGGGATTCGCTGTTGGTAACTTCAATAACTCAGCAACCTCAGTGGATGATATGATCGGCTTCACCAAACAGGACCAGTCCCCAGTCGACCGGTATGATGCTATCGAAGGGTGGGGGATCACAGCTCTGAGGAATTACAACCCCAACACACCGGCCAAATTCGTCAGGATGAGCAACATCAATTCCAGGACGGATGGGTCAGGTGGACTTCCCACAAAAAGCATCAATGCAATTGCATCGGGTAACTTCGATAACGATCCGGATGGATTGGACGATCTTGTTTGGGCAGGCGATAACGTCACCGCCAAGATAATCACTTACCCTGCCAACAACCTCCCCACCGAGCACACGATCAGGCAGGACCCATCCCCCGTAAAGAACAATTTCAAGGATATGGTCACCATCAACTTTACCCTGGAAGACCTCGACAGCCAATACGATATGACATATCTGATCGTGGACCTTACACCACTCGGAATTAATCCGGTAACTATCAAGACACCGGATGGTTATCCCCTGGATAATGACAAGCTTGCATGGTACGAGTTCTCCAAGAAGATACCCGAGACCGTACCCGAGGGGTACCACAGGATCAACTTCACCATGAGGGATAAGGCCGGGGGGGAGTCAAGCGACTACTTCCTCCTCAATGTGATCCAGTACAATAGGGAACCGGTTCCTGCGGAAGGTGTGATGATGAACCTTACCCTCCTGGAGGATACGCCCACATATTTCGAGGGCGTTTACGACTGGTTCCACGATGCTGATAACGACCCGATGGATATCCAGATCAAGAACTCCTTCGGCTCCTGGACCACGGAGAATACGAACGAGATGTTCACGGTCGAACTTGTCAACGGCACCATGGACCGGACCAAATGGGCGCTTCTGATCACTCCGAAGGAGAACAGATACCATACGGAAGGAGGGTTCGATCCCAAGATCGTGACGATGAGGGCCTCGGACGGGACCCTGAACTCCAAGGATGTGATTTTCAAGGTGATGATCGAATCCGTGAACGACCTGCCGACGATCATACCCCAGGGATCCCCTGTGGACAACTTCGAATTCATGCTTGAACAGGATGATTGGGGATGGACCCAGATCCTCGCCTCTGATGCGAACGACGGCGACCCTGGCGGAACTTTCCTTTCATATTATCTCGAATATGAAGATGATATGGATATAAACTGGCTGACATGCACGCTTGAGGGAAAGATAATATGGCAACCCACGAACGATAACGTGGGCGACCACATGGTGACCGTCTGGGTCGATGACGGCGACGCCAACGTATCAAAGGTGTTCTGGTTCAACGTTTCCAATGTGATCGACAAGCCTTTCTTCATTTCGATATCCAACGGAACCACCAGGATAGACCTGCCCAAGCACGTAACGGAGAGGGTTGTCTTCACTGTCTACGAACACAGGGAGCTAAACCTCACGATCATAGCCAATGATTTGGACAGGGATATCGACCTTCAGACAAAGATAACCTTCTTTTGCAACCTAACCCAGAATGAGGCAACATACCTTGATGTTGACCCCGATGATCCGTTCAAGGCGACACTCCATTTCATGGCGGAGGGAAAATACTACTACTTCGCCACAAGCGAGCCGAAATACCCACCTGTGAGAACCGAGATCATCATCATGGATGAGATGGACTCGGATGTGCTGAACGTCCTTCCGATAGAGATCATTATAATCAACGTCAACGACCCACCCATTCTGTTGGAGATCGACTCTCCGGAAGAGGGCACCTCATATCCCATTCTCTATAATCACAAGTTCTCCGTGGGCAACTACATGGACCCGGATACGATATACAACGACACTCTCAGGTTCATATGGGACTTCGACGCCGCAGACGATTTCCAGGAGGATTCCGAAGGGCAGACCGTATACTGGGACTTCAAGAGAGCAGGCACTTACAAGGTGACCCTGAGATGTATGGACGACGCCGGTAACTTCCTGGATGCATACGTGAACATCACCGTGTCAGGATATGTGGATTCGAACGATTGGGACAATGACGGTCTGCCTAACGACTGGGAGATACAGTTCACCCTCAATCCTTATGACCCCGAGGATGCGTCCAAAGACGCGGACGGTGACGGATGGTCCAATCTGGACGAGTATATGAACGGTACGGACCCGCAGAACCGTGATACCGATGATGACGGCGTGGTGGATTCGTTGGATTACGATCCGCTGGACAAATTCGTGTCCGAGAAGGAGAAAAAGGATCCGAAATGGTACGAGGAGACCAGCAATATAATCATCATCATCGTGATCGCGGTCGTGTTGCTTCTCATCATCGCCCTCCTTCTATTTGGCTATATCATCAGAAGCAGGAAGAGGGCCGAGGAAGAGGAGGATAAGAGGAAACAGGCGGAGGAGCTTGAAAAGAGCCTCTACGAGGATCAGAACCTCTATCAGGATCTCCCATCAGTGGCGGCCACACAGCAGGCGGCATTAACCGCACCAACCCAACCAACGCTGCCTGCATCACCAGCTGATGATCTGGGAGATATTTTCGGAGGGGCGGGAACACTGCCAACGATGCCTCGGCAGCCTGCTGCGGCCACGCCAGCTCCTGCTGCAGTACCTGCACAGCTGCCTCCTCAGGGCCAGCCACCAGCGGCTCAGCTGCCGCCATCTCCCCAGGGACAGCCGCAGCCCGCCATACCACAACAGGGAAGGTCCGATGATCTATCCGAGCTTCTCTGAGACCAACGACATATATAAAGGGCCTCTCCTTACCCTCAGTATAAGGTAGGTGATCCCATAACGAAGAAGGTCGTATTATCCTTGGGCGGATCGATAATAAAAAGAGATGAGGATGATATACGGTACCTGAACGACATCAGGACCCTGCTTATGAGGTTGAAAGGGGACCTTACATTCATCATTGTGACAGGTGGTGGCAGAACTGCCAGAGATTACATTCACCTGGGAAGGGATCTGGGAGCCGACGAGACCACACTCGATAGTATGGGGATCGCCGCCACCAGATTGAACAGCTGGCTCATTATCTCCCTGCTGGGAGAGGGTTGCTACCCTGCACCTTTCCACTCTATCGAAGAGGCCCTGAACGGGGCTGCTGGATTCCGGTTCGTGGTTGGTGGGGGAACTCACCCCGGCCATACTACAGATGCGGTATCCGCCATGATAGCCGAGAGGTGGAAGGCCGACCTGTTCATCAACCTTACCGCTGTCAACGGAGCATACACCTCCGATCCCAATGTTGATGAGAACGCCAAAAAGATAGATGAGATGAGCTCCTCCGGGCTGATATCCCTGGTATCCTCCACCGAGAAAAAAGCGGGTTCCCATTCGGTGATGGATCCAACGGCAGCAGAGGTGATCCACAGGGCCAGGATCAGAACGGCCATCCTTGACGGAAGGGACCTTGGATCGCTTGCGGACTGCATAGAGGAGAGACCGTTCGATGGAACCCGGATCCTGCCGGAGTGATCGATATGACACAGAGGAAAGCACCCAAGAAAAGAGGGGGGAAGAAGAAAAGGCCGATCACCAAACCCCCATCCGATCAGGTGGAGGAGAATGCATCCCCATCGCATACGCTGAGCTCGAAGGTCCCAAAACATAAACACTGTGCCAACTGCGGTGTCTCTATAGACCCGGAGAGGGATACTTGTTCGAATGAATGCCAGGCCCGCTGGGACAAGATGCTCAGCAGGAAGAAGTTCTGGACCTATCTGCCGATAATCGGAACAATTCTTATCGTTCTGTTCTGGATACTCGTCTCCTTCGGCGGTTGATAGATGGTGAACGGTCCATGAACGATAGCGGAAAGGGCAACATCTGCATCGGGGGTACGTTCTGGCCTCTTCACCAGGGGCACAGGACCCTCCTTGAAGCGGCATTCAAGAACGGAGATCACGTTGGAGTGGGCCTTACCACCGATGAGATGGCCGGCAGTTACAGGAGCAGATATGTGGCCCCCATGGTCGAAAGAACAAGGAGCCTTGTACCTGTTCTGGATGAGCTCAGCCAGAGATACAGCGTCGGTTACGTGGTCGAACCGATAATGGATAGATACGGATTTGCGGTCTCCCCGGAATATACCGCCATTGCCGTGTCCAGGGAAACCGAATCCACCGTGGACGTGATCGATGAGGAGCGGGCAAGGTCCGGTCTACCTCCTCTGAAAAGGATAGTCGTTGACATGGTCAAGGATGACCAGGGGCATGTCATCTCTAGCACAAGGGTTCATCTAGGCAAGGTGGATGAAAAAGGGAGGGCCCTCTCGAAACCGGATAGCGTAGATGGAGGTGGGAGATGACACCTTTTCCCGATGATATATGGTCGATCGCAATGCTATTGGCCATAATGGTATCACTGTTCCTTTCAATATATCTCCCATGGAAGAGGGGATATTCCGCATCAATGGTGGTATCGGCATCCATTCTGATCCTCTCCGCCCTGGTCTTTCTGATCGAGATAATGGTTGAAGGTCAGACGATCGTAAGAGACCTCGGGTTCTACCCGAGGGATATCATCGATAACTACTCGATATACAGGTTCCTGACACCGATCTATATCCACGGTGACTTCCTGCACCTCATATCCAATTTCCTGCCGTTATTCTTCCTTGGTATGCAGCTGGAGAGCAAATTGGGCTGGAAGAGGTTCCTTATCCTGTTCTTCGGATCGGGCATCATCGCCCACTGCGCCGTGCTCTCTCTATCCCCCATGGAGCTGCTTGGACAGAGTATGAGAACCGTATCCATCGGAGCTTCCGGAGCCGTCTTCGGACTCCTCGGGGGATACTGGTTCCTGTATCCGAAGGACGAGGTGGTCTTCCCGTTGATCATCATCAAAAAATGGCCGATCTCGCTTATCTTCATAATATATGGGGGTCTGGAGACCGTACTGATCGTCTTCGGGGGGAACGACAACATCAGCCACGTCGCCCATCTTGGAGGTCTTCTCGGAGCTTTCCCGGTAGCCGCCCTTATCCGACCTCCCGAAAAGGGGGAAGCCCAGCAGGAAAAGATCAGCGAGGAGGATCTGCGTAAACTCACCAAAACGGGCAGACAGAGGAGACTCCTCAAGAGGGTGATGGATTCCGATGAAAAAGAGTTACGCGACGCATGGCTCGAGGAACTGTTCAGTGCGCTGAAGTGCCCCAAGTGCGGATATGACGGGATGGACTATGAGGGGAATGTAGGAAAATGCCCATCCTGCGGTTACAGGATAAGACCGTGAGGGGAATCAGCCCTTGTATCGGTTGATTTCCAGGTAAATATATTATAAAAAAAAACCCATGGTAGTATAGGAGGAAAATCACCATGGTTCCAAAAATAAAGTGGTTGGGTCACGCCAGCTTCAGGATCGAGACGGATAATAAGACGATCTATATTGACCCATGGAAGCTAAAAGGGGGAAAGAAAGCGGACCTTATCCTTATCACCCACACCCATATGGATCATTTCAACGAGGATGATATCAAAAAGGCATCCGGACCCGATACAACGATCATATGCTCAATGGATGCAAAGGATGGGATCCGGAACCTCATCAGGATGTCCCCGGGTGAAAGGAGGGAAGAGGAAGGGATCATGATAGAGGCACATAGAGCCTACAATCCCACAAAGGAATTCCATCCCAAGGAGAAGAACTGGAACGGCTATGTCGTTGATATCGGGGGTTACAGGATATACCACTCGGGAGATACCGACGTGATCCCCGAGATGAAGGCGGTCAGGGACATAGATGTTGCCCTCCTACCGGTGGGTGGCACATATACCATGACACCCGAGGAAGCGGCCGAGGCCGTATCGATGATCAAACCCAAAAAGGCCGTACCCATGCATTGGGGGGACATCGTTGGTTCCAGGGATGATGCGGAGAGGTTCAAGAAGTTGGCTGATTGTGAGGTTGAGATCCTGAAGATCCAGGAGTGACCGACTTACCGATAATCCCTTTCCACCATATCAGAAAGGGACCACACCCCTTTGGTGATCAATGGGTCCTGGAATCTGAACCAATTATCATAAACCCCATTTGGGATGGAGAAGAACTGGATCATCGGATCCTCCTCCAGGAGGTTAAGATCGCCGAGGGCCTTCTGGAACATGCCGTGGGTAATCGAGGCAGATGATAGGTCCGGAAAGACCCCAAGACCGATCCCATTCATATCATCAAAAGCCATAAAGATCACATTTGGCATGGCATTCGCCCAATGCTTCTTCATATTGGACCTGATATCCATGTCAGGAACGAATGAGAGGGAGGTGAACATCATTACCTCGTAACCTAGCCTGCTGAGGAAAGGGATATGAATGCTCTTGATCAGGCCCTGCCCGAATAGTTCATCCTTTATCCTCCGGATCCTGTATCTGCTGATCCCCACATTCCGGCATAACTCCTGATCTCTCGCTGAAGGGGATCGAACTATCTCATTGAGGAGGGATGCTTCTACCTCCGACAGTTGAGCGGGGGGAGCCTCCACCTTTTGGGATAGGAAATCCTCCCAGGTTGTTTCCACGGCCTTCTGTGCCTCGGAGACGGCCTCGATATCCCCTATCATGATATCATCGCCATATTCCTTGATCATCAGCGGATAGAGGTCGAAGAACCTTTTGAACATCACATCCCTGAGAGAGAGGGATCGAAGATCAATATCACCGGACGGTATGTTCAGTTCCGCCTGTACCCGGCGCTTGTTCAACTCCGCCCTCCTGAGTGCGGTGAAATCCTCGGCCACCAACATTCCCATTCCCTGATGTGCCTCGAGAAAGGAAAAGAACAGCTTTCCGGGTTTCTCTTCTCTCATCCTCTTCTTCAGGAGATCCCGGGATATCGGCGACTGCAGATATTCCATGTTACTTCCCGAGAACGTTGAGATTATCTCGAAACCCAGGGAGCCATAATTCGGGACCAGCAATCTCCGAAGAAGGCCCCTCTGCCGAAGGGAGTTCTTCACCTTGTTGAAGGTGAAAAGGTTCATATCCGCATGTCTGGCAAGCTCCGTATCACTGTGTTCTGGATACCTCATCGAATAAAGCAGCACCGTGCGTTCTTTTTCCGTTAGCTTCCTAACAGCCATATCAAAGAATACGAAAAGAAGTATTAATAACTTGACCTTTTGGATGTTGAAACATATTATTGACCCATAATGTAAATGTTTATCATAATATATTCAACATTATGTGCACAAAGAGTTTATATCTCCTGTTTTTACCCGGGTTGCATTCGGGTGAAGACGATGTTCATGGAAAAGGTAGGCCAATATGTCACTAAGTATCCATGGACGATCGTCACCCTGGTGATCCTGATAACCGTCGGTGCTTTGATGGAGGCCGTGTTCGATCCGATGGAGCAGAGCTTCGATAACAAGGATTTCCTGCCGGACATGGAGGCCGCCGAGGCGTGGGGCGATTACCAGGATACATTCAGCACAAGTTACTATTTCTTCTCTGTGATCCGAGATTCCGATGGAGATGTCATAACAAAGGAGAATTTCCTCGACATGATCTCCCTAACCGAGAGCATCAAGCAGAGTCCGACATTCCAGAGATGGAACGACACCTCCATATCCGGCTCCAATCCCGTTTCCCCTGCAAACGGCATGTACTCGATGTGGGAATCTACATACGATGCGGAGACTATAATCTTCACGGGTAATCTCCTATCAAATATTACCGGGGATACTGCAGCGCTTTTGGAAAACGCCAGCGATCTGATATCACTTCTTGATATCGATGGAACGCCCGATCCGGCCGACCTGAATTCCACCATGGAACGCCTTGGCTCCAATATCGAAACCTTAGAGGAGGCGATATCATCATCCCCCGTGGATGAAAGGGTTTTCTATCCCGATGCGGGCGCCTATTACAGATCTATAGGAAGCGACCAGGAATTGAAGGATGAGCTATCCAATCTTCTGCGTTACAATATTACGGGCGAGGAGGTTGGATTGGGGATCATGCGGTCCCAGATGTTCCACTGCACTGCGGACCTCACGGTCTCGGAATTGGATGACAGCGTGACATCCATCGATCACATCCTTTCGGATCTCTCATTCGAATATCCGAAGATCAAGGCGGTATTGATCTCGCTCAGGGTGGATATCCTGAACATCCAGGGGGAGATCAAGGAGAAGATGGAGCTGGCAGAAAAGGATGGAAACCCCACCATGATGGGATTGATCGGTCAGTACTATAATATGGCGGCCTTCGCCGTGAACTTCTACCTGACAGAGGATTTCGATCCGGAGAACGAGGACCTATCGGCCAAGGGATGCCTGGTGATGGTCTATCTCAACTACACGTTGAACGATATGGCCGAGGAGGACCAGGATAGGCTCCTGAAGATCGAGGGAAACCTATCCGAGGTGGTATGGTCCCAGGACAGGGCCTCCTCTCTTTCGATCCACCCCCTCGGCCTGGAGAGGATGAGCGAGAGGATCAATGAGGCGAATGAAGAATCGATGGCGATACTGCTCCCCGCCGCGGCGGGTGTCGTTATCATCATCCTCTCCACCATCTACAGGAATGTCACGGATGTCCTGCTGAACCTTGCGGGATTGACCATGGCGATCGTCTGGATGTACGGCCTCGGCTCCCTCCTTGGATTCAGCTCGAATCCCATGATGACCACCGTACCTGTTCTTCTTGTGGGGTTGGGTATCGACTATGGCATCCACCTCACCATGAGATACCGGGAGGAGGTGAGATCGGGCAAGGAAGTAAGAGCGGCATTGAAAGGGATGTCCGGTTCGGTGGGTGTTGCCCTGCTACTTGCCACCTTTACCACGGTTCTAGCATTCGCATCCAACATCGCATCGCCGATAAGCCTGATGATACAATTCGGCGTACTGACAGCGGCCGGGATCATGTTCAGTTTCGTGATCATGCTCACCTTCCTGCCGGCCATGAAGATGATTATAGATACGCGGAAGGCGAAGAAGGGCAAGTATCTGTTCTCGAAGGTATCCGAAGGGCATGACCCGACGAAGTACGAGGAGAAGGGGTCCGGGATCAGATGGCTGAATACGGGAATCGTCAGACTGGCCCTGATGGCGGAGCGAAGACCGATCGTGATCATTACGGTAACCCTGATCCTGACAGCGGGGCTCGGATTTGCGGCATCGGACAGTAAAGTGACCTTTGACATCAATGACTTCCTTCCCGAGGGGCTTCAGGAGACGGAGGACATATCCTATCTCCTGAATGAGTTCAGGCTAGGCGGTTCGGGGGAATCTGGGATCATCCTCGTATACGGGAATATCGCCGAACCGAACGTCCTTCGGGCCATGTCACAAACGCTTGACCTTGCAGATAACAGCGGATCGGAATACCTGACCATGGAAGGGGACAAGGTCAATGCGGATTTCATCCTTTTCTCCATGAACGATATGGCCGTTGGTATGGCCATGATGGACCCGGGCCACCCGTATGTGAAGGAGTACGGCAAGGTGTTCGATATCAACTCCTCGCTTCCCAATGATAACTCCACAAAAGATGACATCAAAAAGGTCCTCGACCTCTATTACGACAACTTCACACCTCTGGCCCGCAGGGTGATACACAGGACAGATGGCGAATATGACATCTCGGCGATCACCCTGACGATCTACACAGAGAATAATAATCAGGCCTGGGAGCTTTACGATCAGATCAATACATTCATTGAGCCCATGGAGGAGATCAAGGGAGAAGGGATATACGAGGTTAAGGTGACCGGCTCGACCATACTAACGGCCGTGATAATCGACGCCATAACGGAATCACAGATGAACTCGATCTTGATCACCCTGATCGTCTCCCTTGTTGTACTCACGGTCATCTTCTATATTAAGGAGAGGTCCTTCACCCTTGGAGGGGTTGCCCTCCTGCCAATGCTGTTCTGCATGGTATGGATATTGGGCACGATGAATCTGGTGGGCATACCTTTGAATGTCATGACAATAACCATCGGGTCCCTGACGATCGGATTGGGGATCACATACGGGATCCATATAACCCACAGGTTCGTGGAGGATATCAAGGTCCATGAGGACCTGAAGGAGGCGACCAAGAGCACCATGCTCAACACCGGAACGGCCCTGTTCGGGGCGGCATCCACCACCATCGCAGGATTCGGCCTCCTTGTATTCGCCCTCATGCCTCCCCTGCAGCAGTTCGGGATTGTGACCGCCCTCTCGATCCTGTTCTCCTTCATCGCCTCCGTTCTCGTCCTGCCCTCACTGCTTGTCATCTGGGCAAAGGGATACAGGAGGTTCAGATCGAAGAAGGACAATGGTGAGGAAACCTCCCCCTCCACACCCGCTGGTAAGGGCGATGTGTCAGGGGGGACAAATTAAATAAGTTCCTTACAATGGACAGGCAATGCGGGTACTCGGGATAGAATCCACAGCACATACCTTCGGAGCCGGCGTGGTCAAGGATGGAGAGATCCTGTCCAACGTACGGAGGATGTATGTGCCCGAGAAGGGAGGGATACATCCGAGGGAGGCTGCCGATCATCACGTCGAGGTAGGCACATCCGCAGTGGCCGATGCGCTGGACCTTGCAACCATCGATGAAGGAGAGCTTGACCTGGTCTCATTCTCCAGGGGGCCGGGACTCGGGCCCTGTCTCAGGGTGGGGGCGACGATCGCAAGGGTCATCTCACAGAAGAACAGGATCCCGATCCTTGGCGTGAACCACTGTGTTGCACACATCGAGATAGGACGGACCATGGGATGCTCCGATCCGGTCCTTCTCTACGCGTCCGGCGGGAATACCCAGGTCATAGCCTATCTGATGGGCAGGTACAGGGTACTTGGCGAGACGCTAGACATAGGAATAGGCAATATGCTGGATAAGTTCGGACGGGATATAGGGATACCTTTTCCGGCAGGTCCCAGGATCGAAATGCTCGCCAGAGGAGAGGCCGTCGAGCCTTTCACTGATCACGAGATCGACCCCGATGACATCCATCTTATCGATCTCCCATACTCAGTTAAGGGGATGGATGTCTCCTTCTCCGGGATCCACACCGCTGCGAAAAGCCTGATCGACAAGGGTCACCCCCTACCATCCGTCTGCAGATCCCTGCAGGAGACCGTGTTCTCCATGCTGTGCGAAGTTACCGAACGGGCAATGGCCCATATAGGAACCGATGAGCTTCTCCTCGGCGGCGGGGTGGCATGCAACAGACGACTTCAGGAGATGGCCTCCACCATGGCACGGGAGAGAGGTGGTAAAAGCTACGCCCCTCCCGGACCGCTTCTTGTGGACAACGGTGCGATGATCGCCTATCTGGGAGAGATGATGCACGGATCGGGCATCGAACATGAACTCCAGGACACCGTGATCGATCAGAGGTTCAGAACCGATCAGGTGGACGTTCTCTGGAGGGAGAGGGGAAGGCCGGGAAGGATCACAACTCCCAATACCATATCGCTGGAGGTTGGCAGCGTCCCCGTACCCGGGACGGTTCTGGGCAGGGGTGCCGAGGCGCTGATCACATCGGTCAAGAGGATGGACCTGGACTGTGTATCCAAGAGGAGGGCACGGAAAGGTTACAGGCTCGAGGCCATAGAGAAAAAGCTAACTATAACCAGGATGAGAAATGAGGTCCGGATGCTTCAGCAGATCAGATCCCTAGGGGTCAGGACCCCACACGTGATCGATGTGGACGAGATGGAGGGCACCCTGACCCTTGAGCTTTTAAAAGGGCCAAGGGTGGCTTCCATCCTCAATACCCTCAGCGGGGAACGCGTGGGGAAGATCCTGAACGGGATCGGTCGGATCGCGGGAACCCTTCACAGGGGGGGCATCGTGCACGGCGACCTCACCACATCGAACTTTCTACTTCTATCGGCAGACGGGAAGCTGGATATGGCCCTGATAGACACCTCTTTGGCCGAAAGAAGTAGCGAGCTGGAGAAGATCGGTGTGGACCTTAGGCTGCTGTTCGAGGTTTTCGGATCGACACATTCCCAGCTCCTGGACAGGGTCGATGAACTATGGAGAGGTTATTCCGAAATGTACCCCCAATGGAAGGAGGCCAGGGAGAAACTGGATGAGATAACAAGGAGGGGCAGATATCTGAGCCCCTTGTAGGTGATATCATGAAAGGGAGATTGTATCTGATAACCGGCAACCCCGGGAAGCTGAAGGAGATCAAGAACAGGCTGGATGGACTGGATATCGAATTGAGCACCATGGAGGAGGATTTCGTGGAGATCCAGGCCGATACCCTTGAGGAGGTTGTTTTCTTCGGTATAGAACATCTGGTAGGGGAAAAGAGGATCGATCGACCCTTTATCAAGGATGATTCGGGCCTCTTTATAGATGCACTTGATGGATTCCCCGGCGTGTATTCGGCCTATGTACAACAGACGATAGGGAACGACGGGATCCTCCAGCTGATGAAAGGGATGGACGACAGGACGGCAACGTTCAAAACGGTGATGGGGCTCCACATCCCGGGTGAGGGTATCAGCCTCTTCAGGGGAGAGATCAAGGGCGATATCACCCTTGAAAAGAGGGGGTTCTTCGGGTTCGGATACGACCCCATCTTCATCCCTGAAGGGTCCGAAAGGACCTTCGCCGAAATGACCCTTGAGGAGAAGAACCGGGACAGCCACAGGATCAGGGCCACGATGAAGCTGGTCGATCACCTCTCGATGGAGTGACAGGTCCTTTCGGATCAGACGAAGGTCTCTATCGACTGAAGGATCTCGAGGAGATCGTCCCGGACCCCTGCCTCATCCGCCTCATCCTCGAGCTGTCTGATCCTGTCGGTGTAGGACCTGAGCTGTCCGATTAGCTCGCGGAAACAGAGCACCTCATCCCGGGTTACCCGCTTGGCGGGGATCTTCTCGATAGCGATATCATCCGATTCTATGTTATATTTGAGAGA
The DNA here is from genome assembly GCA_030600725.1 of Thermoplasmatota archaeon. Classification (GTDB taxonomy): domain Archaea; phylum Thermoplasmatota; class Penumbrarchaeia; order Penumbrarchaeales; family Penumbrarchaeaceae; genus JAGLEG01. Next base: position 21,471 of record JAUVLN010000004.1, read on the forward strand.
ACAGAACATCTTGACCGATTCAATCTCTCCTGTGTAGAATCCAAGTACGCGATGTGTTGTGAGCTGATACACTTTGAAAAATATTAGACTTCGGGGGGAGGTCATGTATAGTTATATTGATCACTAATTAACCACCTTTCCCGGGATATCCCAGGGGCCCACATATCGTGCATATAAGGGTTCACCACATGATCGGCTGCCCATCGATATGCTGCGATAATTTCATTTAATCGGATATCTTTCAAATATGATTATATAGAGAGGTGACCATTTATCCCCTGAAGATGAAAACACTTGTCCTATGCGTGGATCGCGATGATGACCTGGGTGTGAAATCCCAGGTGACAAGCCCGGTCATCGGCAGAAAGAACAACCTGAAGGCACTGGTAGCTTTGGGCATAGCAGATCCCGAGGACTCTGATACTAACGTCATGTTCATGGGGCTGAAACTCTACCGAAAATACAAGGAGATGGGGAGGGAGGTGGAGGTCGCCACCATATGCGGGGACAAGAACGTGGGCGTCGTCTCCGATGCGAATCTGGTCCGCCAATTCTACTCCGTCATAGAGCAGTTCTCACCCGACACGCTCGTACTTGTGTCGGACGGGGCGGAGGACGAGGTTATCCTTCCGGTCATATCCCAGAGGGTGCAGGTCGAACACGTTGAGCGGGTTGTCATCAAGCAGGCCCAGAACATCGAATCCACCTTTTACATAGTCATGTCAGCGCTCAAGAACCCCAAGATCGCCAAGAAGGTCATTGTCCCGGTGGCGATGGCACTGATGCTCTGGGGCATCATGATGATCCTCGGTCGGACGGAGGAGGCCCTCGGCCTCATGCTGGCGTTCTTCTCCCTATTCCTTCTCTCGAAGGCGCTCAACCTGGAGGGACAGGCCGCCAGGATGTTCGAGGATACGCAGGGCGCGTTGAAAACACGTCGTTATCTGCTGTTCGGGGGAGTGATAATATCCATGACCCTGATAATCAGCGGGATGTTCTACAGCTTCTTCCAGGCGAGGAACGAGGAGGAGGCGCGAAGGTTCCTGTACCAGTTCCTGGACACCATAATACCCTTCATCATCCTCGCTGCGGTGTCGTATACACTTGGCAACACGTTCGACACGTATATGAGGAAAGGAAAATTCATCCGGTCCACCTGGACCATCGTATTCTCACTGGGAGCCATCTACTTCATCGCAAAGACCACAATGGATTTCATAGGGGCGGTATTGGGATACGTGGAGTCCTTCAACTGGGAGAACGGTCTCAGATACCTTGCCATCGCCGGCCTCCTGCTCATCATCACCATGGCCGTTCACACCTACAACAAGGGAAAATCCAAGGGCAAGAGGAAGGTCGGATGGATGAGATAGGAGATGATGCCCGTGGACACTGAAACATGGATGCCCATATACTATGCGATAGCAAACGACCTCGGTATAGATCCACTTGAGGATGCAAACGCATCAAATATCCTCTCGGACCTGCTTTCCGATAACCCAGATATCGCACCCAGGGGGGAGGTCCTCGATGAGGTGTCCCAGCTTCTAATGGGAAAGAGGGCCTATGTTTTCGGATCCGGGCCCGATCTGGAGGAGGAGCTTGACAGGTTCACGACCGAACGTTTGAGCGCTTTGAAGGGAAAGGAGACATCATGGTTGGACTCCGTATTGATCTCCGCGGATGGTGCGACCTCCGCCCTTCTCGCCAGGGACCTCGTACCTCACATCATCGTAACAGACCTCGACGGGGACACAAGCGACCAGATGGATTGCCTGGAAAGAGGTACCGTAATGTTCCTGCACGGCCACGCGGATAACGTGGGGACGCTGAGAACATGCGCGCCCGAGCTCAAGGGGCGGGTGATAGGGACCACACAGGTCTCACCCTACGAGGGAGGGCATCTGGATAATTTCGGCGGTTTCTCGGATGGGGACCGGGCGGTGTTCATTGCGGAACACTTCGGCGCCTCGGCCATAATCCTTCTGGGTTTCAATTTCAACGAGGTGGGGGAGAAGATCGGCGAGGGGGGGATCAGGTCGGACCTTACGGAGGAACAGGAGGATTGGAAATTCCGCAAGCTGACCTGGGCCTCGGTCCTTCTGGGACTTGTGACGAAACCCCAGCCGATCTCGTACAGCGATAGGCATTCTCTTCTGAGGCAGGTTCTGGAAAGCCAGGGCCCGATAAAAAAAGGGAGGTTGAACAGGGACCTTTAGGATCCTCACTTCATCCGGCCTCATATCCGGTTCAACACAATAACCTTATATAATTAAATGTGTTAGCGCAAAATCCACGGTGGTATCGATGGGAAAAAGCTTGGATCCCGAGATCAGGAAGATAGTTGAAAGCAGAAGGCTTCTAAAGAGGATCTGCATGAGATGCTGTGCCAGGAATTCCATCAGGGCCGATCAGTGCCGAAAGTGCGGATACAAAGGACTCCGCATGAAGGCAAAAGAGAGCAGGGGCGGATGATCCCACCTCTTCGCTAA
>JAUVLN010000307.1 GCA_030600725.1 Thermoplasmatota archaeon
CCGGAGAAAATGGAGGCGGAGGAGCTGGAGGGCGCTCACGGCAATCCTATAACTCTGGTAAGGATAGGATACCGGAGGGAGAGGGACATATCCAGGATATTATCGAGATGGGATGGCATGGCCTTCTGGAAGGAGGCGATGGAGAGGGTCGAGGAGAGGCTGGACGAGGGCCTGAAAATGCACGTCAGGGTCGACAAGGGGTCGGCATACTCCGGCGGGATCAAGCTCTGGCGAAGGGGTGGGTCCATTGCGATAATGCTGAAGGTTGCCACATATCCCTCCTCGAGGGAGAGGGCCCTGGAGATATTGAGGGAGGGGCCCTTGTAGTGGGCAATATCTCGAAAGGTGGGAAAATGGTATTATACGCTTTGTCCCATTCCATCTCAGTTCAGAGGGCAATATACGAGTAAGAGAAGGTGATCATTATGGCCGACCCCAAGGAAAAGAGTGAGGATGAGGGCGCGATCGTGGAGAAGGAGGAGATGGTGGAGTTCCTGACATCTTCCGGCAAGGTCCGGAGAGGTCTTGCCGGGTCCCTGTACGACCAGGGTTTGAACACCTGGGAGCTTCTCGTCGATGGAGACGAGGAGTACTTCACCTCCTTCAAGGGCGTGGGAAAGAAGACCGCCGGGGAGCTGATGCTCATTGGCGGCCGGAAGAAGGAGGAACTGTCCAGTGCTCCGGAACCTGCGAGGGATATAAAGGATGTACTGTCCGAAGTGCCCAGGGTAAATCAGGGCGTGATCGACGGTCTGATGGATGCGGGTTTCAGAGATGTCTACAGGGTATCCGCCGTCGACCCCTCAGAACTGAGGGAGGTTCCGGGGGTGGGTCCAAAGCTGTCCGAGAGGATCGTGGAGGCCTGCAGGGAGGAGGCAGAAAAACATCCGCAAAGCGTCGCAGGTGTCAGGGAGGCAATGCCCCTGCCCGCGGACGAGGAGGCCCCGGGTGAGAAGGGGGACGGGTTCCTGAGCAAACTGCTGGGCAAGGTCAAGTCGTTCTTTTCAACGGAGAAGGAGGAGCCGTCAACAGCAGAGGCACCATCAGAGGTCGAGGAGATCCCCGTAGAAGAGGGGGAGAAGGAGCTGGAGGAGTCCTCCGAGGAGAAACCTTCAGAAGAGGAGCCGGAGGGGCCCTCCGAGGATCAGGGGGAGAAGGAAACCGAGGAGCCGGAGGAGCCCTCAGAGGAGAAACCTTCAGAAGAGGAGCCGGAGGGGCCCTCCGAGGATCAGGAGGAGAAGGAAACCGAGGGGCCGGAGGAGCCCTCCGAGGAGAAACCTTCAGAAGAGGAACCAGAGGAGGCACCAAAGGAGGAGCCGAAAGGCGTATGGTCCAGGATAAAGGGGTTATTCTCCGGAAAAGAGGAAGAGGCGGCATCCGAGGAGAAGGAAGAACCCTCCGAGGAGAAACCTTCGGAAGAGGAGCCGGTAACCGAGGACAAAACCCCCACCGATGACCAGGTACTCTCAGAGGAGAAACCTTCGGAGAAAGAGCCCTCCGAAGAGGAACCTTCAGAAGATAAGCCGGAGAAGGAGGAACCAAGGCTGGAGATCAAGGATATACCTCACATCCCCGGCGTGGACAGGAAGACGGCGGATCTCCTGCTCAGCTCCGGTTACATGAACCTCGATGAGCTCAAGGAGGCTGTGCCCGAGGACCTGATGATGATCGAGGGCATCGACGAGGATACCGCGAAGTTCATCTACGAAGTACTGAGGAAATGATCCTCTCTTACGAGGGTCGATCCGGCCGGGTGAGGTCGATATGGTCAGGAGTGTAGAGCTGTGCGCATTGAGTTCCGAGACGGGTTTCTCGGCTGATAGGATCCAGTCGATACTGGGGACGTTAAGGGGGAGGGGAGTCGTCACGATACTCGACAGGAGGGCGGTCCTCGGCCCAAGGCATCTCGCCTCCGGGTATCTGAATGCCGCCAGGGCGATGATCGACGGGAAGGCCAGGGCAAGGGACGCATCCCTTGAGGTATTGAGGTGGGTGGCCGGTTCCCATCAGGTGGGAGAGGCCCTGCATCGTGCGGGACCCGGCGAGGAAACCACTGATATTCTGATAGCGATCGCCCCTCTCGATTGGCCCGTGGGGATAGACCGGGAGGAGTATCCCATATTCGTTCGTTCAAAGGTCCTCTTTGAGATAGAATTGGATGACATCATTGACGAAACGAGATCTATCGATTCCGGCCGGTTCGGCTCCCCGGAGGCGCCCTCTAGGCTGGGTGTGGTCGTGGATGATGATGCCGACGACCTAGAGCGGGAACTATCCGTCCTTGAGTGGGTAGCTACGACGGAACTCCGGTGATTGTAATTTTAATGATGTGATATTTTTATAATTTGAGTGCAAGTACGTAAATACCCTATGAGATAATAGTTACTTGGGAGAAATCCCGGAATACGAGGTGAAAATATGAAACATAAATCGAACAAACTGAAGACGTTGGGTATAAGTGCACTAATGATCTGTGCGGCATTATTATTTCTGTGTACATTCACAGAAAATGTTTCTGCACAAACATTAACCGTTGACAACACTGGCGGTGGCCAGTTCCGAACAATTAGGGCAGCTTTGGGTGCGGCTGTATCTGGAGATACAATAGTAGTCGCTTATGGGACTGGACAATACAATGAAGATACAAGTGCAGGAGCATTGTCATTCAATTTCCCCTTATATATTATCGGCCAAATGAATATTAACAACCAATGCCCGGTAGTAATTGGTTCAAATTCTTTATAC
>JAUVLN010000177.1 GCA_030600725.1 Thermoplasmatota archaeon
CCAGGCCCGGCAGCCGTGGCCAAATTTTACAGTTTACATATTGATTATAAGATAAAATTTGGTCCCGGCTCCCGGATTTGAACCGGGGATCTAGGGATATCGGCGGGGTACCGGGGCACGGTGGCCCCGGGAACCTACTACAGTCCCCCGCTATAGCCAGACTTAGCCAAGCCGGGTGTTGGTTGAGTCAGATTGGGCCTAATGTATACTCCTATATAAATGTTGAAGATGAGCCCATATCATTTGAGGTGCCTCCGTTGTCCTCACTTGGAATATACCTTTCACGAGTCCGGCGGTAGTGGGATACGGTCCTGGGAAACGTTATTAACTGTATACTCAATATCCTCCAAAACGTGACTCGAATCAACGTTAATAGAGCGCTCATATCGGTCTCCGACAAGGCCGGCCTGGAACCACTTGGCCGGACCCTCACCGATATCGGAGCCGAGATAATCTCTTCTGGCGGCACTTACAGGTTCCTCGCCGAGAGGTCCATTCCCTGCAGGAAAGTGGAGGATGTTACAGCCTTCCCCGAGATGCTTGGGGGACGGGTGAAGACGCTTCATCCCAACATCTTCGGGGGGATACTCTCCATAAGGGACGACCCGCAGCACACGGCGGATATGCGGGCCCGGAACCTTTCGGAGATCGATCTGGTTGTTGTCAACCTGTATCCCTTCGAACAGACCATAGAGAAAGAAGGGGTCACCCTGGAGGAGGCCATCGAGAAGATAGATATTGGAGGCCCCTCGCTGATCCGCGCAGCTGCCAAGAACTACCGATTCGTGACCGTGGTGGTCGATCCCGGGGATTACACCTCATTGATCGAGCAGTTGAAAGAGGGAAAAGGTATCGACCTGCAAACGAGAAGAGACCTCGCCCTGAAGGCTTTCAACCACACCTCATCTTATGATATCGCCATTTCGAATTACCTGCAGGAGAGGTTCAACCCGGATGAACCGTGGGGTGATTCCCTCAGATACCGTTTCGAAAGGGTGCAGGAGATAAGGTACGGGGAAAACCCTCATCAAAAGGGCGCATATTTCAAGGACCCTCGTTTCAAGGGGGTGTCGGTGGCTAATTCAGAGGTTCTCTGGGGAAAGGCCCTGTCGTATAACAATATCTATGATATCGACGCGGTGGTTGATATCCTCATGGAGTTCCCCCACCAGGAGTGTTGTGCCATTGTGAAGCACAACAATCCGTCGGGGGTGGCACTGGGCAGGAAGGACAAACCCAGTCCGATCGCGGACGCATATACAAGGGCTCTGGATTGCGACGACCTGAGCGCTTTTGGGGGAATAATAGGCCTCAACAGGGAGTGTGACCTTTCCACCGCCCAACTTATCGTTCAGAGGTTCTTCGAGGTTGTGGTGGCCCCTTCATACGATGATGAGGCTTTGGATCTGCTCAAGTCGAAGAAGAACCTGAGGATCATCAGGACCAACATACCCATAGACTCCCAGGGCCCCCCTGAAAACCGGATGGTCAAGGTACGGGGAGGGGCCCTCATTCAGACGATGGAATGGCCCGAGACGGACCCATCGAAATGGGAGGTCGTTTCAAAGAGGGAACCGAGCGACGGGGAGCTTGAGGATATGGCCTTCGCTTCCAGGGTGGTCAAGCACGTGAAATCGAACTGCGTCGTCCTGGCCAAGGACCTATGCACGACGGGGATAGGTGCCGGCCAGATGTCCCGTGTCGATTCCTGTTTCATGGCAGTCCACAAGGCCGGGGACAAGGCGCGGGGTTCGGTACTCTCATCAGATGCATTTTTTCCCTTCAGAGACGGCATCGACGAGCTGGCCCCTCACGGTATTGTTGCGGTCGCCCAGCCAGGCGGATCGATCCGTGACAAGGAGATCATCGAGGCCATAGATGACCATAACATGTCCATGGTCTTTACGGGAGTTCGCCTGTTCAAACATTGACCCTCCTCGGAAGATGTTATAAGACAGCCCCGAGATATCGGTATGAGGGTAGCCTTTGATAGACAATGGAACCGAACGCAAGGGGGGCCTCAAGCTGGCAGTGTTCGCATCCGGAAGCGGCTCTGATCTCCAGTCGATCATCAATGCCGTGGAGAGAGGTGATCTTCACCTCGAGATCTCACTTCTGGTTTGCAACAACCCCGACGCATTTGCTCTGGAAAGGGCCAGGACCCATGGGATACCCTCGGTCCTGATAGACCATCGTGGCCGCAGCAGGGATGAATTCGAGCAGGAGATCCGATCCGAGCTGGAGAAGCGACATATCGATCTGATCGCCCTGGCTGGTTTCATGAGGATCTTGACCCCTGATTTCGTTGGCAGGTGGAGGGGAAAGATGGTAAACATTCATCCGGCACTACTGCCCTCCTTCCCCGGCGTACATGCCCACAGGGACGCCATCGCATACGGGGTAAAGGTCTCGGGACTCACCATTCATTTTGTTGACGAGGGCGTCGATCACGGCCCGATAATATGCCAAAAGAGCGTAGAGGTCCACGATGGGGATACCGAGGAGACGCTGGGAGAACGGGTGCTCGAACAGGAGCATATCTGGTACCCGAAGGTACTTCAATGGATCGTGGAGGGTAGGGTTCGCCTAGAGGGCAGAAAGGTGAAGATCGAGACGGATTAGATCCATCAGGGGCTTGGAGGATGGCGAAGGATTTCAAGATCGAGGCACCATTCGAACCGTCCGGGGACCAGCCCAGGGCGATAGAGGAGATACTTGAGGGTTTCAGGTCAGGGGAGCGGTTCCAGACCCTTCTTGGGGTCACCGGGTCAGGAAAGACATTCACCGTTGCCAATATCATCAAGGAGCTGAACGTCCCCACCCTGGTCATAAGCCACAACAAGACGCTTGCCGCCCAGCTGGCATCCGAATACGGTGAGTTCTTTCCGACAAACGCCGTTGAGTACTTCGTGTCCTACTATGACTACTATCAACCAGAGGCCTATGTCGTGCATAAAGACCTCTATATCGAGAAGGATTCATCCCGTAACGAGGAGATCGACCTGCTGCGCCACAAGGCGACCCAATCCCTCATGACAAGGAACGACGCCGTTGTGGTCTCCTCGGTCTCCTGTATATTTGGCCTGGGATCTCCGGAGCAGTACAGGATAAATTCCCTTGAGGTCCATGCAGGGGACGCCATGATCAGGAGGGACCTCATCTCCAGGCTTGTAGAAATGCAGTATGCCAGAGGTGAGACCCTCGAGAGGGGGTCGTTCAGGGTGAGAGGACAGAGGGTGGAGATCGTCACGATCGACGAGAAGCTCCTGTGCCTTGAGATCATGGGGGATCGGATCGAGACGATATCCCTTGTGGATCCGGTAACCGGCGATGTGGAGGACGAACTGGAGGAGGCGTTGATATTTCCGGCAACCCACTATAATGTCGAACTGGAGAGAATGGATGAGGTTCTGGAGGAGATCGAGGCCGACCTTGAGGAGAGGGTCGGCTGGTATCTGGGCCAGGGGAGGCACCTGGAAGCAGAACGCCTCAGGCAGAGGACGCTCTTCGACATCGAGATGATGAGGGAGACAGGGTCCTGCGCAGGTATAGAGAACTACTCACGATATTTCGACGGGAGAAGGCCCGGCCTTCCTCCTTACACACTGATGGATTTCTTTCCTGAAAAACACCTTATTGTGATAGATGAATCTCACGTAACGGTTCCCCAGATAGGAGCCATGTATAAAGGGGACAGGTCCAGGAAGGAGAACCTTGTGGAATACGGTTTTCGACTTCCCGCAGCACTGGACAACAGGCCGCTTAAGTTCAAGGAGTTCGAGAAGAGGTTCTCGAAGGTCCTGTTCACATCGGCAACTCCCGGACCATATGAAAGGAAGATCTCCGACCGTATTGTCGAGCAGCTCATACGTCCCACGGGCCTCCTTGATCCTGAGGTGATCGTCAGGCCCACCCGGGGACAGATGGAAGACGTGCTCGCCGAGATACGGTCCAGGATCGAGAGGTCCGAGAGGGTGTTGATCACAACCCTTACCAAGAGAATGGCGGAGATGTTCTCGGAACATCTCGAGGAGCTCGGCATCAGGGTCCACTACCTCCATTCCGATATCAAGACGATGGAACGGGTGGAGATCCTGCGGGATCTGAGGTTGGGGAAATACGACGTGGTTGTAGGGATCAACCTGCTCAGGGAGGGGTTGGACCTGCCGGAGGTTTCCCTTGTCATCATAATGGATGCGGACAAGGAGGGTTTCCTGAGGTCGGAGACCTCCCTCGTGCAGACGATCGGCAGGGCCGCAAGGAACGTATCCGGGAAGGTGATCATGTATGCTGATAACCTCACCGGATCCATGAGCCGGGCAATCGATGAGACCAACAGGAGGAGGAGGATACAGGAGGAGCACAACCTTCGGCACGGTATTACGCCGACGACCATCAAAAAGGAGGTGAGGTCCCTGGTCAGGGCGGGCCTCACCAGTGATGGTTCCACGATACTTGATAAGGGATCTGAGGATATGGACATGGATATCCTGATAGAGGAGCTTGAGAACGAGATGCACCTTGCTGCTTCAGGGCTCAGGTTCGAGGACGCCGCGTTGATAAGGGACAGGATAACCGAGTTGAAGAGGGAGAGGAGATGATGCAGGAAGAGCCACTGGGTTTGATGTTGTACGGGTATTCAGAGGAACACGCAATGACCATCAGGGAGAGGTTGTCGGATCTGCTGGGAGGCAGGGTGATCCTGATGTCCGCTTCTGGAAGGGAGGAGGAGAAGGTGGGGGAGATATTGGAGGATCACGAGAACGGCATGTTCGTGGAGGGGGAGGTGTGCTTTGCAATGTTGTTGGGTTTTACCGATCAGCAGATCAAGGATACGCTTCGTGGCTTCCCACGGGATGGGGGGATCACAAGGCCGATATTCACAACCCTCACTCCGACGAACGCGGAGTGGACCATCTCACAGCTCGTTGCAGACCTCAGGGAGGAAGAGGCCTATTTCAAGAAGATGAGGGAGCGAAGGTCCAACGGGGAGGATCCCGAATGACCATCGCATGGGCCCTTGACAAAATCTAATTACCCTGATGGGATACGGGCATTACGATCGATCTATCGGAGGGAGAAACATTGAGCAAGACAGATGAGATCATTGAGATGGATAACAGGTTCGGCGCCCATAATTACCACCCAATACCGGTGGTGATCTCCCGGGCGGAGGGGCCCTGGGTCTGGGACGTCGAGGGAAAGAGGTATCTGGACTGCCTTTCCGCCTATTCGGCCGTGAACCAGGGACATAGGCACCCT
>JAUVLN010000222.1 GCA_030600725.1 Thermoplasmatota archaeon
CTTGCTCTCGCTTTTTAGATGCCTGATGGATCTGACGATCTCCACCGCAGATAGGCCCTTCTCATATCCCTCCGGGTCGGAGGGATATTCGGCGGGCCAGGATGAGACATGGATGGAGATGTCCTCCTCGTACCTCCTGTAATGCGACTGGTATACCTCCTCTGCGATATGGGGCAGGAAGGGGGCGATCAGCTTGACCATGCCCAGGCCGAGGGTATAGAGGGTGTAGATGGCTCCTTTATCTCCGGTCCCTATCCTGTGTTTCACCAGTTCCAGGTAGTGGTCCGCCACCTCCAGCCACATGAAATCCACCACCGCCTTCACCGACTTGTCGAAGCTGTAGCTGTCCGCGGATCCCGTGGACTCCCTTACAACCTCGCTGTATCGGTGCAGGACCCAGCGGTCAACGGGATGAAGATGCGACCTGTCACCCTCGACCTCTTCGAATATACTCTTTACCGCTTCCCTGGAGAGATCCCGAAAGGAGATCGATATCAGCTTCTCCATATTGTAGAGCTTCCTGATTATCTGCAGTCCCCTCTTGACGTCCTTGGTCCTGAAGGGATGGTCCTTTCCAAGCGTGCATGTCGCTGCGTAATACCTGATGGCATCGGCCCCGTAGATGTCGTGGTACTGAAGTGGGTCGATCGTGTTTTCCTGGGAGGCGTGCATGGGCGTTCCATCCTCGGCCAATATGAAACCTCCCATCATTATGTCGGTCCAGGGTTTCTCCCCCACCAGTTTTAGGCCCCTGACGATCGAGTAGAAGGCCCACGTCCTGATGATGTCGTGTGACTGGGGACGCAGGGACATCGGATACAGCTTCTTGAACAGCTTCTCATCCCTCAGCCAGAATGAATTGTAAAGCGGTGTGATCGAGGAGTCCATCCAGGTGTCGAATACCTCCTCGGAACCCTTTAGGTCCCCTCCGCACTCGGGACACTTTTCCATCGGCGGGTCGTCGGTGGTGGGGTCCACATAGCACTCCTCCTCGGTAGGTGTGACGGGGTGTCCGCATCTGGTACACTCCCAGACAGGTATCGGGGTTGCGAAATACCTCTGCCTCGATATCACCCAATCCCAGCTGAGCGAGTTGACCCACTCCCTCAGCCTCACCTTCATGAACTCTGGGTACCAGTCGATCTCATCTGCTGCGGCAAGGACCTCGTCCCTCATGTCCAGGATCCTTATGAACCACTGAGGGACCTGAAGATATTCTATATGAGTATGGCACCTCCAGCAGGTTCCCACGTTCTGGGGATTGTCCTCCTGTTTTACCAGGAGGCCCTCCTTGCGCATGTCCTCTATGATGGACCTTCTGGCCTCCTTTAGGTCCATCCCCTCGTACTTTCCAGCGGCCTCCGTCATCCGGCCGAATTCGTCTATCCCCTTGATCAGGGTGAGGTCGTACTTGAAGACCCATCGAAGGTCCTCCTTATCGCCTATGGTGCATATCATCACCACGCCGGACCCGTAATCTTTCTCCACCACATCGTCCGCAACCACCGGAACCTCCCTGTTGAAGACCGGGGTAATAAGCGTCTTTCCTATGAGGTCCGTATACCTCTCATCATCCGGGTGAACTGCGGTGAGCTGGCACGTGCATAGAAGCTCGGGCCTCGTGGTCGCTATCTCGATCTTTTTCTCCGGATCGCCCTTGACGCTGAACAGGATCGTGTTGAGCTTGGTGATGTTATCCTGATACTCCACCTCCGATTCCGCCAGGGCCGTCGAACATCTGGGGCACCAGTTCACCGGATGGTTAGCCTTGTAGATCCTCCCCGCCTGGAGAAGCCTTAGGAATGATATCTGGGTCAGACGCCGGTAGCTCTTCGCGTCGGTCTGATAATATACGGAAGGGTCCATGCTCTCTCCGAATATCTTGAACTGGCGCTTCATCTCGTCGATATTGGCGTTTGCGAACTCCTCGCAGAGCTCAACGAATTTATGCCTGTCGTACTCCCTCATCTTGATGCCGTACTTCTTCTCGACGCGGACCTCGATGGGCATGCCGTTAACGTCGAAACAGAGGGGGAACATGACGTTGTAACCCTTCATCCTCTTGTACCGGGCGACGAAATCGATGTGCGTATAATGGACCGCATGACCGACATGTAGGGGGCCGGAAGCGTACCTTGGAGGATTATCTATGGTGAAAACCTCCTTATCGGACCCGGGATCGAAATGGTAGATCCTCTCCTGTTCCCAGAAATCCTGCCACCTGCTCTCCGATGCCTGGAAATCGAATCCGCCGGAGCCTTCCTTTTTCTCGTCAGTGGGTCTCTTTTCGGACATTTACCTACCCCGGTTGTTCCCATCTCCCGTGTAGCCTAGGGAACTATCGGTAAAATCCTCTTATTATATAAAAGGGAAAGGATACATCGAGAGGATAGGAAGGACTCCAATGTATGTGGTAACCGATAGTTTAAAAGAATTGACCGGGATTTCCCACCGTGAGTTACACAATGAGAAACCTTTTGGCCCTCCCGTTCATCCTGCTTACCATCATTCTCCTTGTATCCGGTCCGGTCCTGGCTATCAAGGGGACCACCGTGGTCGAGATGGAGGATAGGGTCGACGACGTATTGAGCAACGGTGACAAGACCCCCTTGGAGGCGCTCTCCACGGTAAAGGAGCTGAAGGGTGGATCGGTGCCTGATTCTACCGAGAAAAGGGCGGTGGACATCCTCTCCCTCCGGGTTCTGGAGAACAACTCCTATATCTCGTATATTATAACCGTGGACGGCGAGATAAGATCACGGCCCGAGTTCACCTACATGATCTGCGGTTACGAGGGGACCTCCGCAAACGATACCGATATGTTCCATTTTATTCTATCTTTCTCCGACGGGAACGGCTCTTATCTCCAGAGGGGCGAGGGCATGTACAAGAAGGTGAGCAACCTCTCCTCCGTATCCATATCCCCCAAGGAGATCAACATGACGATGCATCGGGGTCGGTTCATCCTCGATTCACGGGATGATAGCTCCGTTATCTGCGCGATAGCCGTGATGGATCCGGGGGAGGGGAAGGAGAGGCTTATCGACCACCTGATAGAGGAGGGGGAAGGGGAGGACAAGGAGTGGTATCAGGAGCTGGACGATCTGACCATCGTTATGATCCAGATCGGCTTCTTCATCATGCTCTCCTCATTCATCCTGATCGCCTACGGGTACTGGATGAAGAAGAAAGGAACTGAAATGGAGGGGGGCGTCTGCCCCAGGTGCGAATCGAGGCTCGACGCGAACCTGGATTTCTGCCCCTCCTGTGGAAGTTACATAAGGGGCAAGAAGGCGGATGGTATCGGCCCAAGCCCCACTCCGATCGAATTGTCAAAAGATAAAGAGGAGTGACCTAGAAGAACTCCTTCTGGACCTCCACGATCCGTGAGCTTGTCTCGCATCTGGAATACGCTTGAATGGGCTCCCTGTTAACCTCGAGGAACCTGATCCCCCAGTTGTATAATGAGAGGAGGGAGCTTCCCTCCTCCTCGAATCCTAGTATGAAATAGGATGCGGCCAGCGCCTCCAGTGTGGATAGTTCCCCGACCCTGCCGAATTTCGTCGGATTGGCCGCCATCAGCAGGGGGAGGGCCCTCGGTACGGGGCGATGGGTCTTCCTTACCACGGGAAAGACCTCCTCCGCCCTGGCCCATGAGCAGTCGATCGCGGTTATCCCCTTCTTCCTGAAAAGCGGCAGGTCCTCTTTCGATAGTGCCGTATCCGAGAAGGGATCGAGGAGAAGGGCACCGTACGGGAGCCCGGCCTGTTTGTCCGTCAGCCTGGCAAGCTTGAACCTCGCCATCTTTCTGGAGGTGCATTTTTTCGGATCATCCTGCCCCAGGTGCAGTATCACCGGAAGCGGGATATGTGTCATCCCTCCACCAGCTCCACGAAGTTTCCCTCGATGAGGACCATCGCCATCTTTCCGTCCAGGTAGATTATGTCCTCCTTTCTGAGGCATATTACGCTTCCGTCCAGTGCTGTGAAATCGTCGATGTCCTTGAGCGCTCTGACCACCACGGAACCCTCGGCCATCTCGGCATGGTGTCTGGAGCCGTGCCTTTCCTCATCCGAGCCGATACCTCGGCGAGGGTTAGACAAATCTACTGATTCGTTGTGATCCGAGCGGACACTTCCGCGAGGGTTAGACGAATCTACCGATTCGTTGTGATCTGAGCGGACACCTTCCTCAAGGTCACTACCTTGAGGGTTAGACAAATCTACTGATTT
>JAUVLN010000052.1 GCA_030600725.1 Thermoplasmatota archaeon
CATCCAGATGGGCCGAGGCACTCAGGGAGATATCAGGCAGACTGGAGGAGATGCCCGGCGAAGAGGGTTATCCCGCATATCTCTCCAGCCGACTTGCCAACTTCTACGAAAGGGCCGGCCTTGTGGAGTGTCATTCAACGGCCCTGAGGAAAGGATCCATATCGGTCATCGGTGCGGTATCTCCCCCCGGGGGGGATTTCTCGGAACCTGTAACTCAAAACACGCTCAGGATCGTGAAGGTGTTCTGGGCCCTTGACTCCAATCTGGCGGACAGAAGGCATTTCCCGTCGATCAACTGGCTGAGGTCCTATTCTCTTTACACGGATAAAGTAGAGGTATGGTGGAAGGAGAACGTGGACCCGCAGTGGCTTGACATCAGGAACAGGGCCATGTCCCTTCTGCAGCAGGAGGCTGAGCTTCAGGAGATCATCCAACTGGTGGGTCCGGATGCGCTGCCGCCTACACAGCAGGTGGTCATGGAAACCACCAGGATGCTCAGGGAGGACTTCCTTCAGCAGAACGCGTTCCATGATGTGGATTCCTTCTGCCCGGAGAAAAAACAGATCCTGATGATACGTACGATACTTGGGTTCCACGACCTGGCCACAAACGCCGTTGAGAGGGGCGTCACCATAGATCGTATCAGAAACCTGGAGGGAAGGGTACTGATATCGAGGATGGCCAAACTGGATAACAACTCCTTCGAGAAGGAGATCTCGATAGTGATGGAGAGGGTGAAAGAGGAGATCGGCTCCCTGTAGGCATGGATCACTTCAACCGTATCTTCTGAACCTTCTTCTTTCCAGGTTTGATCTTCTTGATACTCTCCTCGGATTTCGTGCTTTCAATTAGCCGGGAGATGCTGGGTGGCACATCCGTGGCCTGGACCTTTTCCGTGATCGTATCGTTCTTGATGGCATATCTCAGCGTATCCAGGAGGGATTTTACAGCGGACCTGGGTATGATCAACTGTGATGTCGATGTGTAATAGTGCCCATCTATCCCCTCGAGGATCTCGTTATAGAGGTGCAGCCTAAGGTCGTCTTTTGTCCATTGGGGGATCGCCCCCGTAACGTAATGGCTTCTGTGGTCAGATGTTCGTACAACCCTCTTGAATGATATATCACCAGCAGATTTTTCCACCATCTTTTTCACTTCCTATTGTTCTTTGATCAGGAGCAACCTGGGGGCTGTCGCTGCGTGAATAAATACTACTCTGTCCATTCCTTTCATCCAATTCCCTTTCCCCATTTCCAATAGATCCTTCGATGCTGTTACGGCGGACCTGCCCGGATCGGTCAGCAGGTAGAACGAGAATTCCCTGCCTATCTTCTGATACCTGAACTCCTTTTGGACTCCCCCCCTGGATACGAGAACCTTAAGGTGATATGCTAGAAGTGTGGGTTTCAATCCACAGATCCTGCTCAAGGACCTGAATGAGAGCCCTTTATTTCCTGTTCCGATAAGTGCGGCCAGTATGTCCTGGCGGGGCCCTTTTCTAACCAGGTCAGGAAGAACACTTTCGATCGCATCCGGGTCTGTAATATTTTTTTTCTCCCGTTTATTCCGAGTCAATTCAATCATTATTGAATATATTCAATACTATTTGAACCTTTCTTTATCATTGACATTTTCATGAGAAAAGAACTTTGAAAATATTTTCTTATTAATGGTTTGTGGAGAAAGGATAAATAGTAATGAGGGACACTATCTCGGTATCCCGTACATATAGCGGTTTGAGGGCAAGAGCCATCCATTTGTGCGGAGAAAAGATGATCAGGATTCCAAAGGAGTGTTTTAATGAAAAAAAAAGAGATATTTAGATCCCTGCTCGTTGTCACGGTTTTAATGTTTTCATCGATGATGATACTGCACCCGGCCAATGCGGGGGAGGAGAAGATCCCGACGAGGTCTGAAACCATTGTATACTTTTCGGGATCCGTGATGAACCTGACCGCCGAGAACATCGGCATATTCGGAGTGGATTTGAATGGCTCTCTGTTTCCGGATAGTGATACGGTCACTGTGGAGAATACGGATTTCATGCCGTCTCCACCGGTGAAGGTTACCGAGAATTCCACCTGGTACAATCCAAACCTTATCTGGAACACTTCCACATACTCATTCGGGATCGAGTTCGACATCGATGATGAGCTGTATAATTTTGATCTGGACAATATCGCATGGGAGTTCAAGCTTAAGGAGCGATACGGTTGGAACAGGTCCTATGATGGAGGTCAGAGTCAGGGCGTCGACCATTATGCGTTGTTTGAAAACTTCTCCTCGACAAGCGGGGTTCAGCTGGAAAACAATTCCCTTGAATATATGCCAGGAACCTTTGGGGACATCAGTTTTACCATATTGAACGGGTCCAGTATGGAACCTCTCGAGGGAGTTGGCTTCAGTTTTACAAACCACCCGTATCACTCTTCCGTCGGAGATATAAATCGAACAGACGAGAACGGTAATATAACCTTCACCGATCTCCAGCTTGGACTGGAGGTTGGGCTGAACAAGAACAGATTGGAGGTATATATCCTGAAGGACCATTTCAACACCCAGGACGGTACCGGGATAATATATCCCATACTTTTCGAGGGGAATGATACGCTCTACACCTACGTACTTCAGGAGAACAAGAGGGTTAAGACCCTCATCCCGTCCGATGGTGCAACCGACGTAACCGCAGACAAGACAAGAGCCCAGATACAGATCGAGTTCTTTGAAGAGATGAATGAGGAGTCCATTAACATGGCAACCCTCTATCTCGAGAACCAGACATCAAAGGTTCCGGTGGATTATCAGTGGAACGCTGAGTCTACACTGTTGGCACTGAGGCCCAATCAGGACCTTGAATACGACACTCTGCATACCTTGACCATCACCACCGCTGTAGAAGATGCAATGGGCGCTCGTCCCATCTGGAGGAACGATCATATGGCCTTCACAACAGAACTGCATCCGGGCTGGATCAAGGGTGTGGTCCTTGTGGAGGGTACAACGGATCCCGCACCGGCCGGTTCAAGGATCTATGTGGACGGCAGCCCCACAGATCTGGATAATGGTCACTTCAATATTACCGGATTGGGACCTGGATTTCATCCTGTTGAGACGAGAGGACCCACCGTGAACGGTGTGATCGAGTATCTGTACTACGGCATGGACCTTTTCGACATAGATATTGAAAAAGGAGATGAGCTGGTACTGGATGATCTGTTTGTTAC
Source organism: Thermoplasmatota archaeon (assembly GCA_030600725.1). Lineage (GTDB taxonomy): Archaea > Thermoplasmatota > Penumbrarchaeia > Penumbrarchaeales > Penumbrarchaeaceae > JAGLEG01. The sequence goes on from JAUVLN010000052.1 coordinate 3,225, forward strand.
AAAGAAGGATGTAATAGACCTGGAGATATCCATCGAGGATCCTGGCCTGACCCGTGGCCCCGTGGAGGGAGTATCCATCATCCACAGGATCACCCTGGAGGAGGAGGTGACGGATTCCGGGGGTAAGGCCGTGTTCAGCGATATCCGTGTGAATTACACAACCTACTTTGATGCGGCAAAGGAGCACTACAACAACAAACTGATAATCCATATGGTTCCATCTGGCCAGGTAGCCCCCATGAACCTATCTGTTGAGATGCATCAGGATGATCTGCCGGTTGAGGTATCCTACTGGACAGCAAAGAAGAATGATCTCAGGGAAGGGTCCATGGTGGATGTGGATTCCTATTTCACCCTGGACTTTATAGAGAAAATGGACATCGAGACGATGACCACGGACAATATCTGGATACGTCAGATAGGCGGAGACCTGATCCCCATCACGGTGAAGAACGATACGATGTACAGGAGATGGTACATCAGGCCCAGGGATTATCTCCCATACGACGGGGAGTTCGAGTTGGTGGTCAATGAAACCATCGCTGATGAGATAGGCATCAACCCGTTCTGGAAGAACTACAGGGTTACCTTCAAGACCCCATCATTATCTCCTGCTGCCGTGAAGGGTATGATATCTGTAAACGGTCGGGGAGTGGGCGGGGTCGATATCTCGGTCATGCATGATGGTGTTGTTCTCGCAACCGGAAAGACCGGAGATAACGGTGCTTATCTATTCGAGGTACCTCTTACCACTCCGGAAATGACCCCCGTTAAGGTCATTGCAAATGGTTCTGCCTACGGATTGTCTACGAATGACGTGCCTTTCCTGACCTTAAGGACGTCCGATTCTGAACCGGTTTACATCCCCGAGATGAACCTGACCCGGTTGCCGGACTGGTTCTCATATTCATACGACGAGGACTATCAGATGAAGATGGAGGTAGATGGGTCGATAGTACTGACCTTCAAGCATGCGTTGGGCGGTACCAATCTGGATTCGTTCCCGGGGAACTTCACCCTCAAGATATCATCGACACCGGAGGAGCTGGACCTGAAGTTGTCCGAGGACAAGAAGACGGTAACGATCGATCCGGTTGAGAACCTCCAGTACCAGACAACGTATATCCTCATGGTATCCTATTTCGAGACGGATATCGAGAGGGAGATGAGACTTGAGGATGGCGGGGCGGCCCTGATCAGGGGTGAGAAGATCTCTATCGTAACATCATTGAAGCCCATAAAGCTCCGGGTGATGGACCCGGTGGAGACGACGGATGTCGCCCTGGATAAGAAGATAAACATATATTTCGAGAACCACACCATGGACCAGTCCAGGATCGAGGAGGCCCTTGAGATCTCGGACCATGATACAGGCAACCCGGTTGGTAATATCGAATTCACATGGAAGACCGCGGGTAAGAGCCTGGAGATCGGCCATGACACATTCGAGAGCGGTACGACATATGTCGTAACCCTTCCTGTCGGCATCTACGGAGACAACAACGCGAAGCTGTTCTCGGACTTCGAATTCATGTTCACCACGAGTTTTTATGGACGCATCGAAATCGATTTTGAACTCCCTCCTTCGTTGGAACCCGAACCCTGGTCAACTACGATCAATAACTACAGGGGCAAATCGATCGAGGTCACGATCTCGGTCCAGGTGAAGGGCAGGACGGACGAATACGTCGAGCTTCATAGGGTTGTGATCCCCGGGCTTGGTTCGGCGGTTATCGAACTGGATTTCACGGACTATGAGGAGGCCACATACGAGATCTACATCCAGATAACCGATCAGGGGACCGGCAACCTGATGGATGAGCAGTATTACTATCTGAATGTGGAGACGAAGTCCGATCATGAAATCACGGATGTACTCCCGTTATGGGCCATCATCATAGTCGTGCTCATCATCCTGATCGTCATCGGACTTGCGGGATACCTATATATCTCGGGAAGGAACAGGGAGGACATCGAGGAGACCCACGAGGAGTTCGAGTGTCCGGAATGCCACAACATAGTATCGGACAACGACACGGTCTGTCCCAACTGCGGGGCCGAGTTCGAGGAGGAGGCATACAAATGTCCCAAGTGCAGTGCCATGTTGGAACCCGAGGACGACACCTGCTCGGAGTGTGGATACGATTTCTCCGACCAGGACCAGATGGAACTTGAGGACGAGGAGGACGAGGACGAAGAGGAAGAGCTCGACGAGGAGGATGAGGACGAAGAGGAAGAGCTCGACGAGGAGGAGATAGAGGAGCTCGATGAGGAAGAGGAGGAGATGGAAGAGGACGATGATTGATCCGGTCCTTCCGATAAATGCTCAGGGCGGGTTATTTAGATTATGATCCGCCCATTTTTTTTAATAAATATTATATCAAGTGTGAACGTTCCATACCAGTTCACAAGGGGGAATTCAGATGTCGGATAGGTCCAGTATTGTTGGGTCATTGAGTGTAGTCCTGATCTCGTTACTGCTTTTATCGGGTTTTGGAGCTTTGTTTCTACAATCTGAAGTGGAAGCGGTTAACAGGGGGACAGGAGATGGGAACATCGCAGGTATGGTGGAAGGTGGAGGATCCGGAATGGTTGTTGAGGCGACCGCGATGAACATATCGGGTGGGCCATTGTCGTTCACCGGCTCCACACTTGCCGACGGTAGTTTCAACATCACGGTTGATGCGAACAAGGCATTCATAGCACCCTATTCGGTGGAGGTGAGCCCAAATTACCATTACAACGTGGGGAACGCCCTCTATTTGCTCACCGAAGAGAACGATAATGAGACACAGCACGTTCCCGCGGGAATGCTAACTGCAAGCAGGGTAAAGACGAGCAATCTGACCGTTACCGTCCTCAACGGATCGAGCATGGAACCCCTTCCGGGCGCGAGGTTTGAGGTATCCTATGGCGGTGAGGTTCCGGAGCCCCCATTCGGCCTGGTATATCTCACTGATCAATACGGCAACGCTTCCATCTCGGATATCAGGTCCGGGGAGACCTCGATCAATCTATCAAAACTTAACTTCAAATATCTTAAAGAATCCAACCTTTCCGAGACCATCGAGATACTCGAGGGCGGTTATACGAACATAACGCTGGTATTGAAGGAGAAGGATTGGCCCTTCAAATCCGTACCTGAGGATCGATCCGATGATTTCACGGTTTCCAGAAATATCACCGTGAACTTCGGTGCGATAATGGAGCAAGAGACGATCGATACGGCAGCAGCATATAAACTGAAGAAGGTGGCCGATGGATCCTCTATTCAGATAGTTCATGAGGTGAGTCCGGATTACAGGTCCGTTCAGATCGATCCCCAGGTGGATCTCGAGTACAACACCACGTACATGTTCTGGATGGACAACAATGTTAAACTGGAGATCGGAACCAGGCCGTTGTGGCGTCCGATGGAGGTGTTCTTCACCACCGAGCTCGTACCCACTATCGTATCCGGATACGTAAAGGAGGCGGGGACGGGCCAGCCGGTGGAAGGGGCAACCATGACCCTGAGCGAGCTTCAGGCCCTGACGGATGAAGCGGGGATGTACTGTTTCCCGGCCGTCCCTCCCGGGGATTATACGGCCCATGTGGAGGAATCCTATCTCCATGGGCCCGCATACGGGGTCAACATCTCCGTTGCAAAGGGAGAGACGATCATGATGGAAGATATTCTCGTTGAACCCTTTCCGTTCGGATCATTGGAGGTCAACGTGTTCTCCGACCTGGGCCCGATCGAGGGTGCATGGGTAAGCATCGGAGGATCACCTCTGAATAAGACCACGAATGATACGGGTTCGGCCCTACTCGAGAAGGTCAGGGAGGGAATGGCATTGATCATGCTCGGGGATGACGATCACTTCGAACTGGAACAGGAGCTGTTCATATATGAGGGGAGGATCTCCTATCTCAATCGATCGCTTGTGGAGAAACCCTTCCCCGTCATCGTGGAACCAACCGACGAGATATCACCCGGTGTGGTGGATGTGGGCACCTACCTCCTGATCCATATGCCCGGCCCAATACAGTTTTCGACACTGGATGTCTCCCTGCTCTCACTAAACGACAATGGGACGGTAGATGAGCAGATCCTGCTTTTTCCGATCACCCAGGTCAACACATCCAACACGTACAAGGTCGATCCGATCCCTCTTCTGGAGCTTGAGACATCCTATGTACTGATGATCGGGTCCGATCTCAGGCTGGTAGGAGAGGGTGAGGACCTCCTTTGGAGGGATCTCGAATACGGGTTCAGGACCCTTGATTTTTTAAACGCACATATCAACGGTTCAGTACTGTTTGAGGGAATGGCATATGAGGGGATCTCGATATCGTACGGCGATTTCGAGATACTTAGCGATGATGACGGCGGTTTCAACATGACCGTGGATATGGCTTCCACCGAGATGACGGATACGTTGATAATCGATAGTGAGCAGTTTGGTTATATCGGTATTTCCCTTGAGCTTACACTTATCGAGGAGGAGGTCTATCAGACCGGTACGATCTCACTTATGCCTATAGAGGGTTGGTATACGGTGGTCCCACGGGACGGTAGGATGGACGTGGATCCAACCACTGATGTGACCTTCACGTTCATGCATCCGATACTCCATCCCGGGGCGAACGCTTCCTGGAATGCGTTAATAGGCCTGTATGTCAAGGGAACGAGCGCCCCCGTGCCCGGAACCTACGAGATATCAGGAGACAACAGGACGCTTGTGTTCTCACCTCAGTACGACCTTGGAGAAGGGGCCGCCTATGAGGTAAGGGTCTCCACCGACCTTCTCATATTCGATGGACGCCCGCTTTGCCCGGTCGGCAATAGAACCGAGTTCACCGTAGGCCATTCAGGGATACACATGACCGTCGTTGATCCATTGGAGTATACCGGTGTGGCGCTTGATCAGGGCTTCAGGCTCTCATTTGGTGTAGGTGTCAACGAGACCGCGGTGGAGGAGGGGCTCTCTATCGACCCCGAGCCAGCGCTTATAGAATACTCCTGGATATCCACATCCGAGGTCATCATCGAGATGTTCCTTTTACCGCAGACCGATTACTCCATCGTCCTCAGCCCGGGTACCTATGGATCATCGGGAGAGGTCCTTTCGGTGAACTTCCTTCTCGAGTTCTCCACCGGTGTAGGTTATATCCGATCCCATGAACTATCAGAGGTCCTCTACGTTCCCTCACTGGATCATGGTTGGACCGCAGGAAAGACCGTGGATCTGAGTGGATCTGCGGAAGGATCGGTGGGATATCAGGTAGAGCTTCTTCTGATGGAGGGTGCGACTGTCATCTCCGAGGGTACTACCACGGTTCTGGCAGACGGTTCATGGAGCATTTCCCTCGGTCTGCCGGAAGATCTTGAAGGGCCCTATACCCTGAACCTATCGATCTTTATCCCCGGTGGTGAGGTGGCGTATTCCGAGGAGACATCGGTTCAGATCTCACAGCCAGCGATCAGCTCCGAAGGGGATGAGGGCATATCCATGATCGTGATCATCGCCATCATCGTGATGGTTGTGGTCGCGGTCCTGATCGTGGTCGCCCTGTCCGTAATGAGGAGGCAGAAGGAGGAACTGGATGCCGAGGGTATCGAATACGACGAGGTTGACGCGGAGTGGTCCGGCAAGGAGGAGTGAGAGGCGGATTGAAACATCTCCTCTCATCAACATTTAAATCATAAATGGACGATAACCCAACTCAGCAGTGCCCCAATTGTATGCGGGTGTCTCCCGGTGGTCCCATGAACGGTAACGACAGGGTTGTAGTGATAGGCGGTGTGATGGTATTGTTGTTAATGCTGACAACCGCGATGATCTTCCGGGGGGAGGCGTACGCGAAGTCCGATATATCCGATGATGAGGCGGATCTTTCCTGGATGTCCGATCTGCCTCTGGAGTCGGGGACGGACATGGAGTCCCAGAAACTTAACGAGGGGTCCGTGGCGGTTTTCACCATCCCGGGAACGGATAGGGCGATAAAGGGGATAACCGCAACGCTGACCTGGGATGATGAACCAGATATACGCAGGGCCCGCCTTTACGAGAACCAGCCTGACAGCTTCACACTTGATGTGATTTCCAGTGACGGGAATATCAGTGAGACCATTTATGGGGCGAACTCCGCTGATGGGGAAGGGAGCCTATTGGTACAGGTAGCTTTAACGGATGAGGAGGTAGACCAGTTCAAGGATTCCGGTGACTGGTCCGTTATCGTCACCATGACCGAGGCAAAGAACTATGAACCCAGGCTGGGGCCTGGCATCGTAGTTCTCACGGACGACGGTAACGATTTCGATCTGAAGATCGAGTACGATTTCTACGACCTTTATCCGGATGGAGAGGAGTGATCCCATGGGTGACGAGTTCGAGCCGTACATATCACCCAGCAAGGACATCGCCGAGTTCTCCCTCAAAGCGATACTTGTGGGAGTGCTGATCACGATTGTGATGGGGGCAGCAAACGCTTATCTGGGGCTTTACGTGGGCATGACGGTTTCCGCGACCATACCGTCGCTTGTATTCGCCCTGGCCATTCTGAAACCGTTCAAGGGCACGATCCTCGAGATCAACATGGCCAAGAACATCGGAGTGGCCGGAGAGGCGTTGGCGGCTGGGATCATCTTCACATTTCCCGCGCTGATCATTATAAATCGTGAATTTCCCGGGGCTGGTTGGGATCAGCTGTTCACTCTCGAGAGGATGCTCATAATTATCCTGATAT
>JAUVLN010000051.1 GCA_030600725.1 Thermoplasmatota archaeon
ATGGACGGTACGGACAGAAGGATCCTGGACCATCTTCAGAAAAAGGGGCGGGATTCCTATCGTGAGATCGCAAGGAGCCTTCGCCTATCTCCTGCAACGGTAATGAAGAGGGTCAAGAGGCTGGAAGCCAGTGGTGTCATAATCGGATACGGGGCCTTTGTCGATCTGGAGAAAGCGGGATTCAACCTGCATGTCATAGTGGATGTGAGGGTTGCCAACGGAAAGCTCCATCAGATCGAGGGAAAGATCGCAAAACACCCCAACGTTCTGGCCGTGTACGATAACACCGGTCCATTCGATTCCACGGTAATTGCAAGCTTTAAGAAACGGTCTACCCTGGACAGGTTTCTAAAGAGGCTTCAGGCATACGATTTCGTGGAGAGGACCGAGACGAAATTGATCCTCAATACGATACAAAAACAGGGTTTAACGCTGGGTAGATAATGCTCAACCGATCCTCTCGATGAAAACGATGTTCATCGTATCCTCGACCGTGTGGTAACCAAAGTCCTTCGAGATCTTGCCCGAGCTTCCCCTGAAGCTGATCTCGATCTCGATCAGGTACTCCCAGTATTGGCTGCCTACGAAGTCCAGTTTCAACTCGGCGTTCTCCTTTCTCTGGAGGATCATTGAACTGGATTCGTGGTGCGCCATCTCCGACCCGTTCACGATCGTAACGGTGTATCTGCAGTAAAGGTCCCTTATCTCCCTGTTTCCCCAGTTCGTCAGGAGGATATTCACGTGGATGAGACCCCCGGTACCCCCCCCACCCGTCGCCTCATGGTAAACCGTCCTGACCTCGAGATCCGTTCTCGGGATCAACCATTGATATGAAACAACACCTGCGAGGATCAGAAGAAGGACGATAAGCGGGATCATCCACTTTCTGTTTTCCCTCGATCCGTGCCCATCCAGATCATCCACCTCCGAATATAGAACCGAGTGACCAGTACCAGAAGGTAATCATCGGAGCCGGTAGTACCGTATTACCATCCCCCGAACTGAGGTCAACCACGGTCGAGTCCCTGGTGATCGATACTCCCGTGGCGACAGGGATCCCCAGGATCGTCTTTTTCTTCAATGTGATCAGGAAGATATTCGGTGATATATCCCTCCCCCCTTGATGGATATCTCCGGACAACCTCACCTGCAGACCACCACCCCTGGTATCATCGATCCTGAAGATAGGATACACTCCCCAGAGCATGTCTATACTCATTTTCATGTGTTCAAGGTCCTCCGCGAGTATCTGCAGTGAGGTTATGGTGAAGCTCTTCATGGTGGGTATCCTGTCCATCTCGATCGAGAGGAAGGATATGCCGTCGCTGTCGATGACATATTCATCGCCTGTGTAGTATGTCCTCGTATTGCCTATGTCCTCTCCATAGATCTGATATCGCCCTCTCTGCCCGACCCCGGAGCCGTCGTAACTTATGAACATATCCAGTTTGGACGATGAGGTCCCCAGCGTTAACTCCGGCAGACCCTGAAGTGGGAAAGGGTCTTGGATCGAGAAGGTGGGGTTCTGGACCATGGATATGCTGAACTCAAGTGGTATATCACCGAACACGGCATAGATCTGGGACCATCTCCCATCCAGATATTTCAGGATCTTGAAGTAGAGGTACTCTATCTCCCGAGATGCGGTGTAATCCAGTTCGATACCATCCTCCAGGCTGGCATTGAGCCGGAGGGATGAGGGTATTCTCGGTAGATACATCTGCCTGACGGAGAGGATGGGTGATGCCTTTCTAAGGGTACTTAACATCGGACCAAGGGTAATGGGTTCCCCGGCCATGTCGGTGATATCCACTCCCAGATCGATGATCATTCGGCCGCCGATGCTCAGGTTCGTAACGATATGCATGTCCGCCTTGAGGTTCATCCCCTTTTTCAACTCTGTCAGATAGAGCGATATATCCCTATCCTGGACACCCGAGGTTCTGATAAGCATCCAGTCGTGATCCGGGCTGTAGCCTTCCAGATCGAACCTTGCGGACATCGTCTCGCTCGAGAAGGACAGGTCTATCTCTCCCATGGCGGGCATGCCCTGCAGGAAGATCCTACCCTTAAGGGAACCTTCCTTTCCCGAACCCACCTGTTCTATCCAGATGCCGTGGGTCCAGTGAGGATCGGGAATATCGTGGTCCCCCCTCTTTTCTATCTCCATGATAAGGTCCATGTGGCTGTCCTTGTGCGCCAGGTCCCATTGTATGGATAGATCGGTTGAGTATGTGCCGACAGCATCCGTGAGGCTTTCGGATAATCCCGATACAACGGTCAGGATATCCTGTGCAATGATGGAGAATGAGAATAACAGGTCTGCATATTCGGTGATAGACTGGATCCCCGCCAGGTCCGGGAATGCGAATTCGGGCCTGTCAAGTATGGTGTTGAGATTGATATGGGTATTCGCGGGAAGGGGTTTGAATACGCATATCAGATCAAGTTCGGAGTCGGCATCCTCCACTATTGCGTAGAAATTCGCCTCGGCTGCAGTCGAGATGTTGATGAAGGGTAAGGATCCATTATAATAGGCAAGTGCCTTTAGCCGGTTGATCCTGAAACCCATGGCACAGGATCCATTCTCGATCCTGACGGATACGAAGTTCCTCTCGACCATGGAGAACGGGGGTAACGATGTACTGTTGGAAACGAAGAGCTCAACGGCCCCCACGGATCCTCCATCCACCGAGATGTCGACAAGCCCGCCTCCCTTTTCAATAGTTATGCCGGATGGTATGTCAATGATATTGACATCAAAGAGAATGCCATCCTCCCTCAGGTGGTATCTCAGTGCACCCAGGTCGTCCGCCTTGCCCCCGTTGGTCCCACGATAGGTTATCATGGTCGAGGATGTCTTGATATCGATCCGGGATGGAGGCTCCACCAGTTCCAGGGTGGAGATCCTCGATCCATCCAGGGCCACGATCTTGATCGCTCCGGCATCCTCGATCATGATCGACATCTCGTTCCGGTCCATGAACCGTGTGCTGTAGTGGGAGACATCCTCAACATGTAGTGAAATGGCCGTATCGCCGTTATCCTGTACGTAGAATCCGATCAGGTTTCCACTACCCTTGATATATTTATCATTCGAATAACTGTAATCCACGGAGCCGATCTTCTCCCCGAAGCAGTCTATCGTCGTCCATCCTTTGTTTCCCGGGAGGTCCTTGACCGATCTTGGGACCTCTCGCAGGATGGTTCCGATACGGTAGAACCTGCTCGAGGTCTGTCCCATGAATACGTCCAGGATGCTGCCAGTGATGGTGGATACCGACCCATCCTCCGTCTCGAAAGGGACGGAGGATGTGGTCTGGATATGAACCTGTGGAGGGACATCCTCGATGATCAGCTCCATCACGTCGGGAACTCCCAGAGGGGCCCCCTTCGTCCAGTTCCTGTAGTATGATTCCTTCAGGATGAACATGTCGATCCCCTCGGGTGTGACTATGTCCACGATGGTCTCGTTCTTCCCATCCCTCTCCTGCGCGGAGATGTTTATGATCAGATTGGTGGGAAGCACCGGGATCGAGAATTGGGCGTCAACGAGGTCATCTCCGAACTCCGCGTATCTGAGTGTGAACGAGAGTGTATCGGAGAGATCGTTCCCTTCAGGGCCTGCTCTCCATTCGATCCCGTCGATCTGTGAGCCCATGTCCATGACCTTCAGGATCAACCTTCCGTGATCGATGACCCTCTCGTGTGATGGGTCCCTTGCAAGATCAAGGTTCAGATAGGCCATGTCGCGGAGGGTCCGGTCCTGGACCCTCATGACCGAGATATAGATGTCAAAGCCCACAGGAGGTGTGTCGAAATCATATGAGATCGTGTATGGTCCCATTATCTCCAGGAAGTTCATATCTTGAAGATCGATACTGCCCGAAAGCAGCTGTGCAATGATCGTCGTATCCGGCTTGGCAGTCCACTTCTTTGCCAGTAGTTTAACCTCTAGTCGGTCCTGGAACGTTTCCAGGCCGAAACCTATAGACCATAGATAGTTTTTCCCCTCATAGGAGATCCCCTTGACGAAGTAGATGCTTCCTCCCGTGTCGGATGAACCATTCGTCGTATCGAGCGCCTCAACCTCCATCTTAAGGCCAGCGTTTTGAAAACTTATCGTGGGAGGTATGAGGGTAACATCCCAATCCCTCTCCAATAGGTCCCTTGCAAATGTCATTCTTGCCCTGAGGTCATAACCGTCGGGATCCCCGGTATCCGGATCGGCATCCACATCGATATACAGCCATTTATCCAGGGCGGAATCGGTGAAAAGGCCGATCCTCGGGACAATGGATCCCAGGTTCCAGGTCTCGTTATCATCGACATCGGTAAAGACCAGGTAGTTGAAAGTGCCCTGGTTGCTCAAGGGCGACGGGAGCAGCCAATCAAGGACCTCGGTATTGTTGATGATGGGATGTGAGTTCAGCGCGTCGAATATTACAGGGCTCTTTGTAAGAGGCTCATCATATGTGATCCTCTCGATGTTGAATGAGGAGGTATCTGTCGGTTCAAAGTCATATTCCCGGGTGGATATGCCTCCAAGGGTGGTTTCAACGCTCTTTACCACCTCCTCATCATCCACCCTGGTCTCCTGTTCATCGATAAGCCGGGATATCCTGTCGAATATTCCGTAATCCGGTGAGGAGGAACGGTCCTCGCCCACAACGGTCTGGTCCACAGGGAACATGAGGTTTACGGTTAGAAGTAGGACCACAATGAACAGGGGAAGCGTCCCGGACCTCATGTTCCATTTTTTACCCCTGTCCGAGATCGGGGTTGTGGACCGGCGCCTATAGAGAGGTGGAGCTCTTATTGTGCCCGAGCCCCTTTTCGCGGATATGCCTCTGTATCCGGATCGTAACATGCTGGTCCTCCCGAAAATGCTTCCGTTGATAAGTAAAGGTGTGAGCCCTAATAAACTGTGGCGTCGCCTTATCTCGGAGTGAGAACATCTCAGGCGGAGATCCAACAGACGATGACCAACACATAATTATTTTTAAATATATGGCAATCAAGTTGTATGATAGAGTCCTCCTCACCCGCAAAGGCGATCCTGTTCGGGGAACATGCGGTTCTATACGGTAAACCCGCTATTGCGGTGTCCCTCGACAGAAGAATGACGATCAGGGTCGTACGGTCGGAGAGGTACTCCGTGGACAGAAGGCCTCTTTCTATCCGGAGGAACAGGTATGTGAAGTGGGCACTGGAGAACCTCTATGATGGGCCTCCTCTTGCAGTTACCACCTCCTCCTCGATCCCCTCCGCATCGGGCCTGGGCTCCTCGGCTGCGCTATCCTGTTCAGTAGCCGCAGCCATAGGGCAGATCGGCGGAGGGATATCCAACGAGAGCTGCGCAAGCGATGCCTTCGATATCGAATACAACGTGCAGGGAAGGGCCTCTCCCACGGACACCTCAGCTTCCACTCACGGGGGGGGAATCCTCGTATCATTCAAGGAGGAGGATGAACGTCTCTGGTCCCTGTCCAAGGGTGACAGGACCTGGCATGTGCATAATCTGCCGATACCACCGATGACCCTGGTAGTGGGATTCACCAGAAAACCCTCCGTAACACCGATCCAGGTTGAGAAGGTGGCGAATTTCTACAATAAGTCCAGATTCGCCAGGGAGACGATAGAGGAGATAGGCGACCTGGTGTGGGATGCGGTGAAGGCCCTGAAGGGTCGGGATCTGGTACGGGTGGGAGAGCTGATGGACAGGAACAACTCCCTGCTGACCATCCTTGGAGTTAATTCCAGGGAGCTTCAGAAACTGAAGGATGCCGCAGCCCCGCATTCCTACGGAGCCAAATTGACAGGAGCGGGTGGTGGTGGTTCGATGATCGCCTTGACCGATAGGCCCGAGGAGGTTGCGGGTTCGATCGAGAGGAGGGGAGGTGTACCCTTTATCGTTTCTATCTCCGAAAAGGGAGTATCAGCCTCGGGAAGGATCGATCACGATGGTCATTAAGATCGAATCCGGATCCGATCATAAGGTTGGAGGCATGTTCTGTTTCATCCAAATGATTAAATAATTATCGAGAACATCCGGATAACCCCACGGGAAAGGGTTACCATGCGTTATGGCGACGAGGATGGATACAACAACATTTATGACGTACTCGGTAAGCCGATACTACATAGCAATGAGAGCATTCTCGTTTCCGAGGGAACCGTGATCCCCACCCTCAAGACCACATGGAGATTATACGGAGGAGAAAACCTTATCGATCCGTCAAAGGGTTCCGTTTACCTCACCAACGAGAGGATGATATTCATCAACTCCCCCGAAAGGATGATGGCTATCGGGGGCGACCACAGCAGGGCCATGAGTTCCGAGATGGGAAGCAGTTTCTCTCTGGGAGAGATGGGTTCGGATGCGACAGTACGTGAATATTTCGAGATACCCAACATCGAGATAATGGCATCCGAGAAGAAGGAGGGAGCCGTTTCCGTCGGTGATATGGTGAACGTGTACATCCTTTCATCCGGAAACCAGTTCCACCTCTCCTTCGTGCTCGGTGCGGAATCGGGCCGGTTGAGGAGGCTCATGAACAAGAGGGTCTCCTCATCCGATGAGCTGGTCAAGAACCTGAAGGAGTTCTTCAAGAATACGGATTGGATGTATCTTCCCATGGAGAAGGACATTTACGCCGTTGAGCCGGAGCCTAAACCTGTACCTGCCCCCTCCGACAAAACCGCACCACCACAGAGGGTGGTCCCCAGGATGGCTGGCCGGGTGCAAAAGAAGGTGACGACCCAGCTTCACGATAAGATAGAATCACAATCGATGAAATATTTCAACGATCTCTACGAGAAGGGTTTGATCACGGAGGAGATATACTCCAGGCTGATGGAACAGTACAATGGGACTTCAAAAGGCCCCATTGCTCCACTGATGAAAACGGAGACCGGGGAGCCTCTCTCACCAACCCCAAGGCAGATGGAAACGCCGATCGTTGAAACGGCTCCTGAGCCTATTCCCGAAGCAATTTCTGAACCTGAGCCTATTCCCGAAACCACACCCCAACCCGTACAGGCTCCCGCGTCGGTCGAGCAACAACCACCATCTGGGATTGCTGCTGAACCTTCCATGACCAACCCGGATGAATCGGATGATGATCTTCTGGGAATGCTCTCGGATACGCTGGCGGATATAGGGTATGATCCTGACGAATCAGTAGATTCGTCATCTCCTCCCGAAAGTGTTCGCTCGGATCCTGACGAATCGGTAGATTCGTCTTTACCTCCCGAAAGTGTCCGCTCGGATCCTGACGAATCAACAGAGGTTCAGACCCAACCCCCTCCCGAGACCGAGCCGAAAAAGGTTGCGAGAAAGGTCAAACAGATGACCGTAAGGAAAGATTGAGGTAAAGGATCTTCATTCCATCGGGTATTTCGTGTAAAAGGAGCTGAAGGCCTTCAATCCCATATACAGATCGACCTTGGATAGGATCTCGAATGGCGAATGCATGGAGAGGAGAGGCAAGCCGTTATCCACCACATCCATATTTCTCGACGCCATGAACTTGGCAACAGTACCTCCACCCCCGGCGTCCACCTTTCCCGTCTCCTGCATCACCCAGTTGATCCCTTCATGATTGTACAGTCGCCTCAAACCGCCTACCATCTCCGCCGAGGCATCGTTGGCACCCGATTTGCCCCCTCTCCCCGTGTACTTCGTTATCGTGATCCCCGCTCCCAATCTGGCCGAGTTCCTTATATCCTGAACTCCCTTGAATGTGGGGTTAAGGGCGGATTTGACGTCCGCGGAGATGCAGAACGACCCGGAACAGGTCCTGAGAAGCTCCCTCCTGTTTCCCCTCAGGCCGGACCAATCCAGAAGCCCGTAGAGGGCGAGTTCCAGAAATTGGGATTTCGCTCCGGTATTGCCATCGGAACCGATCTCCTCCTTGTCGAAATTCAGGGCGATGCTCCACCTCCTTGGAACCACCCCTTCTTTCACCATTAGAAGGAGGCTCCTGGACGCACAGAATGCGGATACACGGTTGTCGTGTCCGTATGATCCGATAAGACCCCTATCCAGTCCGATCTCCCGGGATATCTGGGTTGGGACAAGGGAGAGCTCGGAGGAGGTGAGGTCCTCCTCAACGATCCCGTATCTGCTATTGAGATGCTCAAGGACCTCGCTGATTATGGGGGGTCTCTCCTCTTCCTCCTCCGGGATCGAGGAAAGCCCGCAGAGGGCCAGCATCTCCTCTCCGCGGATCCCGTCAGAGAGCTTTCTCTCATTCTGGGCCTTTCTTGATAGATGCGGTAGAAGGTCAGGGATCACAAAGATAGGCTCGTCCTCCTCCCCCCCTATGTCCACATATGTGCCGTCCTCCTTGACGATCCTCCCGTGAAGGGAAAGGGGGATGTTCACCCAGTGGTATTTCTTGATACCTCCATAATAATGTGTCCTCAGAATGCCCAGCCCCGTATCCCTGTCCCCGTCGATAGGGGTCGGTTTCAGGTCTATTCTCGGGGAATCGAGGTGGGTGGCCACGAAGTTGGCTCCGTCGATGAGAGGCTCCTCTCCCACTATACCGATGAGGATCTCCCTGTCCCTGTTCGTAAGGAAGAATCCGGTACCCGGCACGGGGTCGTCGTTCGATCCGTTCCGGAGGTCAAGAAATCCGTTCTCCTTCAGGAGATCCCTCCAGTAGGTCACGGATTCCCTCTCGGTCCTACACCTGTCAATAAAATCCATGTATATGGATGAGGTCTTCTCGACCCCTTTTCTGTCATCTATGGTGTCCACGAGCCATTTTTTCACCCATTCGTTGGGGTCCTTTCTGGCTCTGGACCTTTTTTTCTTGACCTTCTTGTCCCCTTCCCCGGGCATGGTCTCTTGAACCGTGGAATATGACTTAAAGCTATCCCGGCTCTTTTCAGGGTCAGGACATTGATGTGGTTCCCACTTTATCTATACTTTTTTTACACTTGGGTTTACCCGATCGTCCCATTATCGTCCAAGACGCAACTTTTGATGCTATTGTACGTCTTGGCCAAATAGATTGAGAATATAGATGATGAGTTCAAGAGGTTATGTTCGCTACGGCTTTGCACCTAATGTAAGCCGAATGACCGACTTTAGGTGCAAGTAACATACTTTAGGTGCAGAAATTACTTTTATGTTAATACACTTACATTTAATAATGGATGGTGGATCTAATGAAATACTGGCTAATGCCTGGACATTATAATAGGTTAGAAGAAGTGTTCAATAATGAATATCATGTGAAATTGTGGGGCATAAAGAACAGTATATATAGTGATCTGGAAGTTGGTGATAAGATAATATGGTATTCAAGTGAAGAAAAAAGTGGTTTTTATGCCTTGGCCACCGCAATCTCGGATTATGATGTGAATGTTGATTCGAAGGATGAATACCCCCACGAGTTTTACTTTGTACTGGATAGAACACCACTTCTGGAACCAATTAATGTAATTGATATTAGAGAGAGATTATCTTTTATTACAAATAAAGAGCAATGGTGGACGCATTTTCAAAATCCAAGAAAGTTATCAAGGGACGATTTTAACGTCATAGTAGATTATATGTTTCCTTAAGTCCTGTGGCGTAACGATACCAGTGCACATAAATGATTTTTCTATAAAGGGAGTAATTACTTAACTTGGAAATTAGGAGTAATCCCATTTTCAAACATCTCATGGATCAGAACGGTGATGTTGTAGGCGATGAGCTTACAGAGTAATTCGTTCTCCTGAGCCAGCCGGTTTTTAGATTTTAGGGTTTCGCCAAACTTCATCTTGATTGCTCCAAAGGTGGTTTCTACATTGGATCTCTTATGATAGTGTTCATCAAATTCATCCCTGAACATCTGAAAGAAATGAAAAGCTTTGGCCCATACAGATGAACCTTTTGCTTTTCCCGTTACATTGGACTTCATACGTCATCGGTTAAGGGTTTGAGAACCTTTTGATCTCCCCATTTTTTCCCTGTTTTATCCATCAGATCC
>JAUVLN010000062.1 GCA_030600725.1 Thermoplasmatota archaeon
GGTCACCCCCGAAATCATCGACTCCCGTTCCGTCATCAACGAGGTCGAAGTATGGCTCTCCACCGATCGCGGAGAGGTCCGCCGTAACGCGGATAACCTCATCCGGCAGATCCAGGTCGTGGACCTCGATATAGATCGTAAGGGGGGTAATGCCGTCGATCGGCAGGATCGATGGTTCGATAATAGAATCCACGATCTCGGGGGAGCGGTTCGGATTCTCAACCTCTATGGCCCTCTCATCCATCTGTGAATACCTCTCCCCGTCATAGGACCTTGCCTGCAGGGAATGGATCCCGTTGGCGATCCTGGTCGTGTCCAGTTCAAATGTCCAGGATTCCCTTCCATCCGCCATCGACCACTCCTCTGTCGTCTCAATGCCTTCATCTTGAGGGCCAACGGTCCGGACCTCGACATATTCGATGCCAGCATCGTCGGAGGCCTCGCCTTTTATGATAACGATACCCTCCAACCGCGTCCCATTCCCGAGATCGATGTGCACCTCCGGGGGAAAGTTGTAATCGTATGGGCGCACCAGCACGGAGGCCGAATCACGGCCCCACTCTCCATCCTCATCCATCGCCTCGAATGTGGCGATGTAATTCCCCGGTTCGGGATAACCGTCGTATGTGAAGATGTAAGCGTCCTCCCCTTCTATCTCATATATACCGTCCCCGTCCACATCCCATCTGACGGAGATGATCTCGCCGTCCTCATCCGAAGCATGCCCGGAGAAAGTGACCGCATCCTGCGCTTTTACCTCCCTGTCGGGGCCCGCATCCGCAATGGGGATCCCGGTAGATACCGGGTAGTGTAGAATCTCGATGTACGACCCCGGCCCACCCGTTATGAGATATGACGAACTCGCATTCGAGCCTGCGAAGATCTCCAGGGTGATCTCCCCCCCCCTATCCAACCTTCGGTCCTCGATCACGGCCTCCGCCTCAAAGTAGTTCGGAAGGCCTGATGTCAAAGCCATCTCCCCCGATAACACGATGGTCTCATCGGAAAACATCACATGAGCCTCGATCTCGGCGGCACCATCCTCTTCGGATTCCAATTCCAGACGCATCCTGATCCTCGAATGCAGTACCAGGCTTTTCTCCACGGGAGAGCTGATCCAGGTCCCCACATATCCGACATCGCCTGTCGTGACCGGTATCCCCGTAGAACCCCTCTCACCGACATCCTCGGAGAGGGTGCTCGAATTAAGGAGATAAAGCCTGGTCGAATCGGTCGCCTGCTCCGTCACGTTTATCACGACAGACGCGTCATTGGAGCTTGTCGCACCACCATTATCCTTGACGGTGAGTGTGGCCCTGAATGAACCACCGCTCCTGTAACGGTATTGAACCGATGAGCGGTTCACCCAACCGGTTGTCTCCCCATCCCCGAAATCAAAAAGGTACTGGGTCACGGTACCTCCTCTCACATTCGTATCGTATGAACCGGACCCATCGAATGTGACCTCCGTTAACGTGTTCGTGGATGTCATGTCGACCGTCAGCTCAGCCACCGGCGGAGGGTTGATCCCAAAGATAGTGATGGGCCTCTCCGCACTGTTGTTCATCTCATTGGTCTCGACTATAGCGTCATCCGGATCGGCCACGGCCGTGATCGCATGGACCCCTGCGCTCGCCTCCCACGTAAAGGATACGATCCCGCTCCCTCCCGGTGGGATGGTGCTCTCCTCCTCCCCTATCAGTACCCCGGTCCTTTCGGGTCCGTCGAGGAGCCTGATAAGGGCGCTCTGCGCCGTGGTCCCACCCGTATTATTGACCTTCACCGTTACCTCCACATCGTCGCCGGAATCGGGCCTATTGCTCGAGAACCAGATCGCCATGGGTATTATCGAGAGGTCGGCTGGCTCGCCCTCGGATGAGACCGTGATATTCAACCCCGGGATAAAACCCTCCATCCCGTTGATGGAAATGAGACCCCGGATAGTGGCCCTGCTGCCAATCTCCACCGGAGCCGTTATCCTAACGGATAGGGTTGGCTCAACCCCCACAAGCGGTTGGTCGTATGTTATCGTTCCCTTCACCCTCCACATAGAGCCGATGAGGATCGGCTCTTCAAGTGTGGAGACGCTGTTTGTAGACCCGGCATCCAGGTCCCGATCCTCTATCGGCCCCCATTCCCTGGGGATCCTTATCTCGATGGAGAGCTGATCGGCATGGGAGGTGAAGTCGGTGCGGGAGAAGGTGCCCGTGACCTCCAGGTCGATCGTCTCCCCTCCCCCCACCTCTGCGGGGCCCTCCACACTATACGACCCCAGCTCCTCGCTTCGCTTGACGGCCCCGTATACGTCGATGAAACCCCAACCGGATCGATAATTATACCTGTCATCCAGGTCAGGTCTTGACCCCGGGCTCGTCTGTTGGGCCGTCTCCCTGAGGATCTGCTTTACCTGATCCGGTGTGAGGTTCGGATTTGCATCGAACATCAGGGCGACCGCGCCTGATACGTGGGGGCAGGACATGGAGGTGCCCGTTTTCTCGGAATAGGCCATTATCGTGTTGAACTGCGCTGATCGGATATCCGTCCCCGATGCCAGCAGGTCCGGTTTCAGCTCATCCAGCCCATCGGGATCGCCGTCCGAAGCACGCGGTCCGTAATTGGAATAGCCAGCGTATCCGTCATCATTCCTTGTAACGGTGTCCCTATCGTTCAGGGCTCCCACGGTTATCGCCTTATCGGCAGCTGCCGGGCTAGGCATTCCCTGGCTTCCGTCGTTTCCCGCAGCAACGACCACCACCACCCCTTCGTCAACCAGCTGGTTCACAAGGCGGGATGTGGTATCCTGTCCGGATGTGGAGTAGGTGGAACCAAATGAGCAGGAGACCACCTTGATCCCGTGTTCCGCATGGTTCTCGATAAGCCACTCGAACGCGTGGTCCGAGTTGGAGGCGTCACCGCCGAATACCTTGAATATCTTCAGGTCGACCAGACCCGAACCGGGTGCCACACCTGCATATGCCTCCGATTGACCACCGGTCCCCATGGCTATGCCTGCTGTGTGCGTGCCGTGGCCGTCGACATCATCCGCGTTCAACCCCATGATCGTTGTCGGCCCGGTGAAATCCCCACCTGTCACGAACTTCCCTCTAAGCGATTCGTGCTGGATATCGTCCACACCGGAATCCATCATTGCGATGTTCACGCCCTCGCCTGTGTACCCCAATTCCAAGGCAGTATACGGCGAGTATTCCTCTGAAGGGGAGGCCCTCATCCCTTTGGTTGATGTATCCAGAAATGGGGCCATCCAGGGCCTGTACTCGACCATGGTCACGCCCTCAAATGAGGATAAACTGCGATACGTTGAGAGATCGAGATGTCGCACCCTCAGGTACTGGGCGGTGGAGTATCTGCCGCTGTAGATCAGCTCCGGTTGAAAACCCAAACCCTCCGCTGCCCTGATCATCCTGGAGGTCGATCCCTCGTCTGCCCCATCCTTGAAATGTACGTTTATCCCCACTCTGCCTTCAACCGCCTCGACAACCGGTATCCCTGTGGTGAGAAGATCGTCCACATGGTCGTTATCGATATCCCTATCCCAACCGGCCCAATCGAATGCTTTGAAGGTCCCTACAGGAGTGGGGTTGTCCACTGCCTCTCCCTCCGGGAGGTAATATACCCCAGAACCTGAGCCCATCATCAGGGATATGTTGATGAGCATGACCGTGATGATGGCAATGGTGTTGTATTTCATATTATATCACCTTCCATATCGACGGTCTCCTCCGGCCGGGTGAACATGATGACCCATAGATATTCGTCGTTAATAAACGAAACCCCAACAATTGGGACAGAAAGAGGGTACGATTACACCGGATATCAACATATTTAAATATCCCGTTCTGGATGGAGGGTCCCTGCCCCTCCCATGGTGGATAACAGAGGTGATTTTACTCATGACCGAAAGGGAAGATATGATGAAGACCGGGACCACGACGCTCGGTATTGTTTGCAAGGAGAGCGTGATCCTCGCCACCGAACATCGGGCCACCATGGGTACTCTGATAGCCCATACCGATACCCAGAAACTGTTCAGGATAGACGAGCACATCGGTTTGACCACGGCTGGCCTGGTCGGGGACGCCCAGAGCCTGGCTCGCTACATCACGGCAGAGGCGGAATTGTACAGGTTGAAGAGGGATCAGCCCATGACCATCAAGGCCGCCGCATCGCTTACGGCGAACATCCTATCCGGCAACAGATATTACCCTTACTGGGTACAGCTGCTGATCGGAGGTTTCGACAGGGATGGGGGGCACGTATATTCGATCGATGCCGCAGGCGGGTCGATCCCGGATAAATACTGCGCGACGGGCTCGGGCTCTCCGTATTCATACGGTGTACTTGAGGATAATTTCAAGGATAACCTGACCTCAAGCCAGGTTGTGGATATTGCGATCAAAGCTCTCAACGCGTCGATGAAAAGGGATTCCGCATCCGGCAATGGGTATGATATCGTGGTCATCGACAAGGACGGATGGAACCCGATATCCAAAGCAGAGGTCGAAAAACGCAAGAAAAGACTAAATATCAAATAATTAATTCCGAACCGAATAGAATCAGATATTTATCTCACTATTCGAATCCATTCTCATCATGATCTGGTGGTTCCCTTCCGGAACTATATTTATTGGACCCGCTTTGGCGATCGAGAAAGCTCAGGCGGTGGTATCTCACGAGGTGTGTGGGATGAGCTATGAGGCATTGATCAAAAGGATCAGAAAGGAAGTTGAAGAGATAGTACCTTCAGGTGTGGAGATCACGGGGATCGAGTTCGAGGGACCCGTCGTCGTCATCCAGACAAGGAGCCTGGAAGAGTTCGCATACGATACGAACCTCGTCAGGAAGCTGGCCCAGGGGCTGAAGAGAAGGGTGGCGATAAGACCCCACAATTCACTTGTCAGCGACGCGGACGAGGCCACCAGGATCATCAAAGAGGTTATCCCGGACGATGCGGATATCACGGATATCTCCTTCAATACCGATTCGAACGAGGTGACCATAGAGGCGCTATCACCGGGTATGGCAATTGGAAAACATGGGATCAATCTCAATCAGATCAAGAAGAACACCGGCTGGGCTCCGCTTGTCGTGAGGACCCCGCCGATCGCCTCAAAGAGCGTCAAGGATATCAGGGAGTTCCTCAAGGACCCCGCCATAACGGAAAAGCGCAGGGAGTTCCTCAGGAACGTTGGAAGAAGGATATTCAGGGATATTCCCGACGACGAGAACTGGGTGAGATCGACATCTCTGGGCAGTTACAGGGAGGTTGGTAGGGCCTGTCACCTGCTGCATACGAGGAACTCCAAGGTGTTGATAGATGTAGGGGTCAACGTTGGTTCCCAGGATCACCCGTCGCCATATCTGCAGATGCCCGAGGCTCAGCCGTTCGAATCCATCGACGCGATCGTGCTTACCCATGCTCATCTGGACCATTCGGGACTTATCCCATTGATGTACAAGTACGGATACGACGGCCCGGTGTACTGCACCGCACCAACGAGGGATATGATGATCCTCCTGCAACTTGACTACATCAAGGTTGCCGTGGCCGAGGGGAAGAGACCACCATATGATTCCAGCCATGTGAGGGACGCGATCCTTCATACGCTTCCGATAAAATACAATGAGACAACGGATATCGCCCCAGATATCAGGCTGACATTCCACAATGCGGGACATATTCTGGGATCCGCATCCCCCCACTTCCACATCGGGGACGGACTGTACAATATCGTCTACACTGGAGATATCAAGTTCGAGAGAACCTGGCTGTTCAATGCCGCCACGAACAAATTCCCGAGGGTGGAAGCGATCATCATGGAATCCACATACGGGGGCAAGAGGGATTTCCAGCCCACGAGAAAGGAGGCGGCAACCCAGCTTAAAGGCGTTCTGAAGAGGACGCTTGGACGTGGAGGCAAGATCCTTATCCCCGTATTCGCTGTTGGCAGGTCTCAGGAGGTCATGATCGTTCTGGAGAAGCAGATGAAGAACGGACAGATCCCCAAGGCCCCGATCTACCTGGACGGAATGATATGGGAGGCGACGGCAATACACACCGCCTATCCCGAGTTCCTCAACAATCAGCTCAGGACCCAGATATTCCAGAGAAACGAGAACCCGTTCCTCTCGGACTATTTCAACAAGGTGGACGGCAGGGAAATGAGGAAGAATATCCTCCACAGCCCCGATCCATGCGTGGTGCTGGCAACCTCGGGCATGTTGAACGGCGGACCGGTAATGGAGTATCTCCGGCTGTGGGGCGCGGATCCCAGGAACACCCTGGTATTCGTCGGATACAATGCAGAGGGAACACTGGGTAGGAAGATACAGAAAGGGCTCACGGAGCTGGTGATCACCGAGAAGGGAAAACCCAGGTCCATCTCCCTGAAGACGCAGGTGGAGACCGTCGATGGGTTCTCCGGCCACTCGGATAGGAAGCAGCTGATAAACTACATCTCCACGATGGAGCCGAAACCGGAGAGGATATTGGTACACCACGGGGACGAGGCCAAGGAGATGGACCTCTCATCATCCCTCCACCGCAAGTACAATATCTCAACGGCGGCGCCCATGAACCTCGAAACCATCAGGTTCAGGTAGGGAAGATGCAGGCTCCGGTCCCCGGATACATATTTGAGCCTCACCTCGAGATGTTGAAAGGGGGAGGCGTATATCTCCTCACGCTCTATATCGAGGAACCTATCGATCTGAATGTAGGGGCACTGGGTGAGATCCACTTTGAATATGGGACGTACATCTATACAGGTTCCGCTCGATCAGGGCTTGCAAACAGGATCGGGCGACATTTCAGAAATGAGAAGAAGCTGAGATGGCATATCGATCATCTGACCGTTATTGCTGATGAGATGGGGGCGTGGTGGAGGCATCACAGCGACACCGGAGAGTGTGATGCTGCACGCTTTCTTGACGGGCGCTATAGATCCATCAGGGGGTTTGGGTCCAGCGACTGCGGATGCGGATCACATCTCTTTTATGCAGGTCCGGAACGCAGATGGCTATGATAGAAGTGAGAACAGGGCATATATCTCGAAAACGATCAGAAAGACCCCTATAAGTATAAGGATCACACCTCCGGCCCGAAGCAGGTTCTCCAGATCGAACCTGTTTCCCACCTCGGATGCGAGCGTCGACATGATAACAAGCGGCAGGGAGAGCCCGGCGGAGAATGAGAACATCGCCAGGCCCCCGAAGAGGGCTCCCTCGACCCAGGATGTTGCCGAGGTCCCCACGATCGGTGCGGCACCTAGCAGTATAAGCCACCCCTCCCCGAAGCAGACCACGGACATGAGAAGGCCGATCCCTATCATAGTGGCCCTCTCCGACCTTTCTCCCCCGGGGAGCATTCTGAGGATCATCCTCGAGACCCGGTTCTTGGCCCCCGAGCCCGAGCAGGATCTGGCATCTCTCTTCTTGAGAACGCCGTAGAAGTGAAGGCCGTTGATCACCGAGAATATCCCTATCACCATGTAGACCGCCGGGGAGAACCATATTATGGATCCCACGTCCAGCACCCTCGATGTGCTGTAACCAATTCCTCCCAGGATGAGCCCCAGTATTACCAGGACGAGCATCCTTGCAAGCGAGAAATATAACGAGAGTCGGAGTCCGTTCCTCCATCCCTTCCCGTGTCCCCCTATCCTTACGAGGATGAGCGGCCCACAGGTGAGGTTGCACAATGTCGAACCCAGGAGAAGGCCCGTAAGGAACAGGATGGAGAATATCACCACATTGCCGAGGATCTCGCTACCTCCTTGTTCGTTGTTATATTATTATCGTACCGTATATTATCAGCTCCCCTAACAGGAAGCCAAGTATGACCCCTCCGTTGAGGAACGGGAGCCCCGCATGCGCTTTTCCTTTCAACACCTGATACATCAGGAAGAACAGGGCGATCAACATCCCGATGAGGGAGAACAGGACCACCGAAAGCTGCGGGGAGATCATACCCAGAAGTCCGGTCCCATCGGTGGGCAGAAAGGTGAAGGCTGAGATCAGCAGGGCCCCCGGTATGATCACGTCGCCCAGCCCCATGAACATCGCCTCTCTTGGTCGGCTCTTGTCCAGGAGGTTGGTCTCGTCCTCGTATCTATAGCCCCATTTCAGGGGGAATACCAGCAGTATGGGAAGCTTGGCCTCCACCACCGAATCCGCAAGGGCCAACATGTGTTTTGTTTTATAGACCGAGATGAAATCATATACGGCCAGAAGGATCAGAAGGAGAAGACTGGGCAGAATGGAAATGGAGATACCTATAAGCGTCAGGACCCCGGCGCCCATCAGGATACCGGATAGGTCGACTATCCACCACTTTGGCTTCCACAGTAATAGTAGAACGACACCGAATGCGAAAGCGAATGCGCCTCCCTCAACAAGATATCCTCCACGTTCTTCTGGAAGCTGCCCCCTCTCTATCTTCTCCTCGGAGACGATGGTAAGTGTGCCCCCTGGTTTGTCCTCGTAGACCATAAGATAATTGTAGTCATCCATATACCTTCTAACGTTGGAATCCTCATCGATCACATAGAGGCTGTTTCCCCTCATGGCGAGGATCTCCCATCCCTCTTCATCCGAGGTGAAACAGGCCAAAGATTGGGTCCTTATAGTGATGTCCGAAACCTTCACCGGGTCAGATCCAAGCTCCCAGATCCAGAGGCCTTGATCGGTTCCGATCATGAACAATGGACCTTCCTCGCCACCTTTGGTTAGGATACCTCTGTGGTAAGTCATCCAGAGGATGTCCTCACCGATATCGTGGAGTTCCTCAACGATGGAGATGTTCCCCTCCGGGGTGATATTGTACTGAAATATCCTACCCTCCGAATGTGCATGAAGGGGATGGCTTGAAGGATAATAAGCCATTCCCCGTGACACGAAATTCAGTTCGATTTCTCCGTACGCTGGATCAATGCCTAACTCGTAGGTGGTTTTACCCATCGATAATGCGTATTTGGTGGTATTTCCGTCCACCAGTGAAAATATCACACCCCTGGTTTCATTCTCGTACCAGCCCAATGTGTTCAACGCATCTTTTGAAAGGTTGAGATATATCAGGTCCACTGATGTGATCTCATATTCGGTGTAGGGGAGATTGAATGGGCGATAAAGGCTTTCTTGAGTCAGATAAGTTGATGACCTCACATTTGGTTTCCATACCCATACCTCAGAACCGTTCCTCTCAACCACATACGGATCGTGCACACTGAATTCTCCCTGAGTGAGGTTCGCTTTTCGAGACCAGAGGCTGGTTTGATGATCCTCGGTGACATAGAC
>JAUVLN010000081.1 GCA_030600725.1 Thermoplasmatota archaeon
GATATCCTCGTGAAGCGCAGTACCGATCGCAGGGATGAGCTCGGAATGGTCTGGTTTGACAACACTTGATCGCTCTATATCCATGATGTTGATGAACGATTCCTTCAGGAACGGGAGGTATGTGAAAGGGCCGCCGCAGAACAGTACCATCGGTTTTGGTTCCACTCCGCGTGAGAGGGTGGACAGGACCTGCACGGCAACCGCGTGGAATATCGAGGCGGAGATGTCCTCCTTCGATATCTCCCTGCTCAGGAGGCTCTGGACATCCGTCTTGGCGAAGACCCCGCACCGGGAAGCCATGTGGTGGATATCTTTGTGGGACCGTGCCAGGGTCTCAAGGTCCTCGATGGGAACATCAAGCAGGGTGGCCATCTGATCTATGAACGCACCCGTCCCTCCGGCGCAGTTCCCGTTCATCCTGATATCGGGCCTCATGCGCTCATCGAAGAATATCATCTTGGAATCCTCGCCGCCCACATCGATGAGCGTTCTCACGTCGGGATAGAACACCCTGACGGTCTCCGCGGATGCGATCACCTCCTGCACAAAGGGGATATCGAACCTCTCTGAAACGCCAAGGCCGGCAGACCCGGTCACGGACACGCTGATCTTAACAGGACCAAGTTCTCCAAGGGCATCACCGATCATCTGCCTGAGGGTCTCCACAACGTCAGCGTTATGCCTTCTGTAATCTGAATATACCACCTCGCGGCCGTTAAGAACTGCCATTTTGGCAGTTGTTGAGCCAATGTCGACGCCCGCTCTCAGGACCGTATCATTCAACTGTGACCACCCAACAAATCCCTGGGATGATAAGAGAACGGGTATTTATCTGGATTGGTAATAGAGGAGACCTTGTGCTATCACAACACATCTGCGACAACGAGTTCAAGATGAGATCCAACTTCATCTTCCTCCATGAGCTCCTCCATCGTCCTGTTGAGATCCAAATGGTTAATACCATATTCCAAACGGCTGCCCTGTCGGAAGCGAAATACATGGACCACACCGTACTACATTCATTCCACACTGTTCCAAAACAATTAAAAGGTCTTTGTATCGTTGAGACATTGTAACGGCTGGAGCTTTGAACATATGAGCACGGATGGAGGGTGAAATGATATGCTTTCATATAACAGCCTGAAAAGAAATGCGGCCGCATGTGGAGCCGTCGCGTTCCTGCTGCTTTTCGGCATTTTCCAGCCTGTGCTGTCGACGGGGGACGCAGATGCTGATATATCGATAGCAACGAGAGATGATACCTTCGGGAGCACCGGGATAGTCCATTCCCTTGACGGCGAATACGATCTCCATGACTCCGCGCTTACAACCTTCATCGGCGATGACACCACAAGCCCGCTTGGTAAGCTGGGTAAATTCATTGGCCACGCAGATGTCAACGGAGACGGCGTTGATGATGTGGTCATGGCGGCGCCCCATCTTCACTCGTTCGAAGGGGAACAGAATACCGGCGTGTGCTACATCTTCTACGGTAACAGGACCCTTCCGACAGGGATCGTGGACCTCAAGGACGCCGTGCCGGATATCACCATCAAGGCCACAAGCCCCAGAACGTTCCTCCTCTCGTCCATCGCAGCGGGGGATATCAACGGAGACGGTTACGTAGACATCGCCTTGGGCATGCCTGAACAGGGGGCCACAGGGAAGGTTTACGTGCTCTGGGGAGTGGATGGGGGTTGGGATGAGGAGATCATCCTGTACAAGGCCGGGGAGGCCGAACCCAACGGCAACCCAATAGGGATCCTCAGGAGGGATTCATTCGCGATAATATCCGGATACGTCACCACATCAGCGGAGGGCATCAGACTGGGAAAAAACGTGATCATCGACGATGTGGACGGGGACGGAGACGAGGACCTTCTCTTCTCCTACCACGGATGGAACAAGGTCTTCATCGTATGGGGAGGATATGAAAAAACCCAATTCGCCTTGGAATATACCTATTTCAACATGGACCCCACCGGTGAGGGCGTGAAAGGGGATTACGGAAGCACGATGGCGACGGGGGACATCGATGGGGACGGGGACCGGGACCTGGTGGTGGGCGCTCCTCTTCTCCTACGCGAGGAGAGATACCTATCCGAAGCAGGAGCGATCTTCGTCTATTTCGACATAAAGGATATCAGGGGAAACGGCAGCGTCACCGTGGACACGATGCTGAGGCCGTTGATCAGGGGAAGCGACGCATACGATCACCTGGGAACCGCCTTGATCGTTCAGGATATAAACGGCGACGGAAAGGACGATATCCTTATCGGCGGCCCGGGAGCGGATGGTCCGATGAACAACAGGAGGAACGTCGGCCAGATAGTGATCTTCATGGGGGACGATATCGATACGTTCCCCACATACCTTGAAGCGGAGGCGGATTCCGATCTGATGATCGTGGGCGAGCTCGAGAGCAAGGGCGAAATACCCGGAGACAGCATAGGTTCCGTCTTCGATGTGGGCGACATAGACGGCGACGGGAGGGTGGAGATGGTCATCGGATTGCCGGGGAGGGGCAGGGACGGGCACAGATCCGTGGGCATGGTCGTTGGATATGACGATGACGTTATCCTGCCCTCCGGGGGAGGGGTCGTTGACCTGGCCAACGCGGAGAGTGAATTCAAACTATGGGGGTTAGATCCGGAGGATGTTGCAGGTTATATGGTATCCCTCTCGGATGTGAACGGGGACGGGATAGATGATATGCTGATCGGGGCTCCCTCCGCCGATGGTGAGGGGAATTCAAGACCCGGCTGCGGGGAGGTCTACCAGTTCGTCGGATCGAACATATCCGTGGTCGGGATGGTGTATTCGGGGGAAGCGGTCTCAAACGGCATGGTCCTGCCTTCCAGCGGTTGGTTCGACATCAATATTACGTTCAGACACACCATCGATCCAAGGAATGTGAAGACCATTGAACTGGTACTGGAAAAGGGCGTGATCAACACCACGTTCATATGGGATGATGGGGTGTTCTCATACAATGGGACCTCCGTCGTCATCCTCGATAGGGATGGGTCCACAATTGGATACAACGGGTTATCCGGCGTGATCACCTTCCGCACCTTTATTGGCTGGTTCTCCAACCTGAACAGGGAGTGGGATATCGACCTGACCCTGAGGGATACCGACGGATCGGGAGTACACAGGACCTTTCAGGATTCCCTCCAGATAAACAACGATATCATCCTGACCGGGAATCCCAGGCTCCATGCGGACGGTGTGGAGGTGCTTCCTGGGGAGTGGCTCGTGGATGGATCCCTCCTCACCATTTCGGGTTTGGAACTGCTGTATGAGGGGTCCGGCGGCAGGTTTGTCTCACCATTCCATTTTGAACTCATACTCCTTCGGGACGGCGTTCAGATCCGATCCGTGTTGTACGGGGGAGTGGGTACGACGCTCACGGATGTCATTCCGGATGCAGGATCGGTTACATACACCATCCTTGGATATTTCAACGATACCGGCTTGAACCCGCTTTGGCCCGGAAAGGGGCCGGACCTCTCCGGGGAGATCGTCAGGGAGCTGAGGATCGACTCAACAATGCCCGAGGCTGTGGAGGGGTTGAAGCTGATACCCGATCCCGGAAGGATATCGCTCTTCGACGATGAGTCGGATTGGGAGGTGGAATGGAACGGGGGTATAGACACCGGCGATACGGAGAACCCATCCGGGATCGGCGGTTATATGCTTCAGATGAACGATGAGGCACCGGAGCATGTGAGATCCATCGGTGGGCTGTGGGGTTCCTATTACGGGGATCACAATTTCCTTGATTACGTTTACGGAGAGGTGGATCCACAGGTCCATTTCAATTGGGGTAAGTGGGGGCCCGACGAGAACCTCCTTCCCCGCGACAGCTTCAGCGTCAGGTGGAACGGCTGGTTCACGCCTCCGGAAACGAGGCACTACCGCTTCTCGGTCGTGGGGGACGGCAACGCCATGGTAATGCTCAACGGGAATCGGCTTCTCGATTGGGGGGCCCTGGATCCTATGAGAAACGCGGACCCTCTCCCACTTGTGGGCGGTGAGCCCGTGCCGATCGAGATATATTACTACAACAACGATAAGATGTCCGACGTGGCCATATCCTCCATCTCCTTCGAATTCGTTGATGGAGAAGGGGACAGGGTACCCGTCCCGGAGGAATACCTGATGTACCCCGCCAACCGGACGGATATCGACGTTGGTGGTGCGAGGACGTTCAATGTGACCGTGTATTCGATGGATCGGGCGGGGCACCTCTCCGATCCCGTGTCGATCCGCGGATACGTCGATGTTGAGGAGCCGGTGATGGATGCGTCTGGGATGGATACATGGTACAACCTGGAGGACCCCAACATCACATTTGAACTTCGTGATATCGCAGGAGGTGATTCCCTTCCCTCCGGGATCGATACGGAATCCCTTGCATACAGGGTCAGGGAGGAGAAGGAGACCTTATTCACCTCCTGGAAAGAACCTGAAGTATACGTTAACGTGAGCAGATATGGACTGGAGGCCCCCGTGGAGATGTCCGTCTCCATGCTCCTTGATCTCTCTCCCGGATGGGCTGGGTCCATCCAGCTGACCGTATCGGATATAGTGGGCAATGAGGTGATATCACAGCCGATCGAGATCCGGATAGATCAGACCGGCCCCACGTTCAAGGTGCTCTCCCCGGACCTTGGAGAGGTGCATCCCGAAGGGGAGATCACGCTGACCGTGAAGGCCAGGGACATGTTCGGATCGGGCGTGGATCCCGAAACGGTCGAATACAGGCTGGATAGAGGAAACGGCTGGACCAACTGGTCAGGGCTTGACCTCACGGAGGAAGGGGAGGAGATCCTCTTCCAGCTGGTTCTGGACCTTCCGGCGGGTGAGAACGGACTCCAGTTCAGGTGCAGGGATATCGTGGGTAATATCGGGACCTCGGAGATATTTGATATCACCCTGGAACTGAAAACACCCAACATGCCCCCGGTGGTGTCCATCGATGCGCCGATCGACTGGGCCATCATCTATCTGGGTACTCCCGTCACACTGGACGGATCGGGGACGGAGGACGACGGTCTCGGACCCTACGAGGATATCAGGTACTCCTGGTTCTCGTCGATATATGGGTATCTCGGAAGCGGTCCGGTTCTGAAAGTGTATCTGCAGGAGTTGGGAGATCAGAGGATCACCCTCTTTGTCGACGACGGGCAGTTCAACGTGAGCGGTTCCATCAATGTCATGGTCCTTGCGGTGTCCCCTGGAGGTGGGAACGATACGCCGGAGGGGGACGACACCGACAGAAAGGGGGACCCTCTTGTAACGATGATCGTCATATCCGCGATCGTCCTTGTTATGGTCCTGATCCTGGTGGTGCTGGTGAGGCGGTACAGGAAGCAGACCCAGAAGGAGATCAAGCTCGACCTCGTGGAGAGGACCGATGATTACGACGAATCAGGAGATTCGTCTAACCTTCGCGAAAGTATTCGCTCAGATGATCTAACATATATTGAGAAAAGCAGGGAGGAATAGAACAAGCTTTGAGATATGGCCATACTCCGTTATAAATAAATATTGTTTACGTCTTAATCAAACAAGTGTCGGTCGTTGGTGAACCAGAGGTTCACCCGATGTCCAATCTCACGAGTGACCTTGAACAGGACGGGGTTCCCGGGAACCTCGGAATAATTTCCGCATGATCGGAGATTATGCTCACCTTCATCGTGGTGACGATGAAGAACCGAAAAAGGGTCAGAAAAGCCCCTTTTATAGAAAAAATCTCTTGTGGCGGATGCTTGGAAATGATCCGGGCTCAAAGAAAAAAGGAGCCCCAGTGAAACTTCATCGAAGTTTCACCGCACGAGAAAGGAACCCCCACACCCGAGAATCTGGATGTTTTGTCCCATGGCCCTATTGCTGCGCAATAGGACTTTACCTTCGGTCAAAGATGGGCCCCTCCTTATTACGAGTGGAAAGGGGCTTCACCATTTTAATTTAAAAATGAGAGATGTAATTTGCATTGCTAATACTAAATATGATCTTCATAATGTAGAGCTTAGGAGTGTAGAACATAGGGAGATATGTGTAAAATATTTATAATATTATTTAATAACATATGCGTTACATATTTATAGAATTAATGTATAACATATATTCTGATATGCATGAAAAGGGAAGAAATCCTTTCAAGTAGAAAGAGAAATGCCATCAAGATAGAGAGGATCTACAGGATCCTTCTCAGTTTTCCATATGTTGAGCGTAGCGTATACAGAATCTCCAAGGAATCCGATACTGATTATCATTGGACATACAACACTTTGAAAGATCTGGAAAAACTGGGAGTTATGGAGGGCTCCACACTGATAGAACCGATCTCCCTGTTCAAGATATGGGCAGATAGACCCATCAGTACCCTCTTCAGGGAATATCATATTCAAGAGCCTAAAAAATTCATTAAGAAGGTGAAACTTGATCACGCTATAACCACATATTATGCTGAGAATCAGATAGGAAGCTATCTGATACCAAGTAGACTGGATATCTATATCCATGAAGAAGATAGCAAGCTCTGGCACGAGAGATTGATAGAAAATGGATATGTGGGAAAGGGAAATGTCCGAATCCTCCTTGCGGATGAGCATGTGCTCTGGAACCGGATCCTGGAGGGGCCGCTCAAGACCGTCAGCATACAGCAGTTGATCGTTGATCTGATCAGGGAAGGAGGAGTATGTATGGAAGCTGCAGAGATCCTAATGGAGAGATACTATGACAGAAAGTGAGATCTACGAGAGAATGGAGACAGACGCATCCCATGATGCTTTGAATATCCTGGCCACTGAGCTTCCGGAGCCATTGATATTGATGGGAGGGTGGGCTGTCCATCTCACGGTGAACGAGAGTTACACAAGGGAACATAATGCCCCCTATCTAGGATCCAGAGATGTGGACCTTGGTTTTCATATCGATGTTGATGCATCTATCGAGGAACTGAGAAAAAACGATTTTGCAAGGACCCTTGAGATCCTGAGGCGAGTTGGATACTGGGAATCCGGAACATCAAGGTTCTGCAGGATCATCGATAAGAGAACCGTTAGGACATTGAATGAAATGGAAGCTGGCAATATTCCACTCTACGATCTGTTCTACCTGTATATCGACCCCATGGTCGATCGTATCCATCCCCTTAACAATGAGGCCTTCAAGATCAAACCCATTGATGAGCCATTATTGGCTGATGCAATAGAAAATGAAAAAATGAGAGAGATCACGATATCAGAAAAGACCATCCTCATTCCTCGACCGGAGGTATTACTGGCAATGAAACTCTCTGCCTTTCCAAGGAGGACAAAGGATGATAAGAAGGTCAAGGATGCGTGTGACATATACGCTTTGATATGGCATTCGAATAGACCATCCAGGGAGATCATCGATTCTATTAAAAAGGATCATCCTGAACTCATCGAACAGTTAATGGACCAATTCACCGAGGATATAGTAGTGAAAGCCTCCTATCATCTTGGAGTTGAACCGGAACAGTTCATGGGAGTGATCTCCCAACTGACCGAATGACCCATACTCTCACTTGGACTGCACCCCTAACAGAAGATCGAAACTATTGGCAGGCATATATTTAGGGGTCGGAAAACAATGGTTTAGTGTCGGAAACATACCCGATGGTGTCGGAGAACAATGGGATGGTGTTAGAAAAATTCATTGTGAATTTTTCGCACTTGATCATTATGATTTGAAAATGTTGACTTCTTAATAGATCAAATGTCGGTCATTGGTGAACCAAAGGTTCACCCGATGTTCAACCTAACTTTGACACAATGAGTATAGATGAGTGTCAAAGTGAGGCTTCTCCCAACATTGACAGGCTAAGATCATATTATATCTATCAAAGTTGGGATTCAAGCTAACAAGTGACCTTGAACAGGACGGGGTCGATCTAAGTAAAATCCCTGCGATTCAATATTATTACAACCGTGATTTAACCGACTTGTTTGTTTGTTGACCGACGATCACATACACACAAACAAACAAGACCTAAAGGTTCGACGTTGGGAAAATCAACGATTTTCCCCGCCTTGAGAGAACAGTTAGTGTTGATGACATTTTCTCTCAAGGACCCCTCGCGTCGCCGACAGCTACCTATCTACCATTGCTTTGCAATGGTAGTATGGTGTCGGGGACGGGGTCGATCTAGGTGAAATCCCTATAATTATTGATAACATACAATCGGAATTTCACTGACTTTTATGTTTGTTGATCGACAATCACATATACACAAACATAAAAGACCCAAGGGTTCGAACCCCTTTCGTCGCTGAATCGACATAGGTAGGCCCTCGCAGGCTGTCCCTGTCACACCACCGGGCATACGGAACCGTACACGGCGGTTCGATATGATTTAGCGATTACTTTGAT
>JAUVLN010000080.1 GCA_030600725.1 Thermoplasmatota archaeon
GATCAGGTTCCTGGCCAACGGTGCTGACGTTATGGCCCCGGGGATCGTCGATGCGGACCCCGCCATCGAGGAGGGGGACATGGTCTGGGTGAGGGACGAGACCCACGGGAGGCCCCTTGCCGTGGGAAAGGCCCTGATCGACGGGCCCTCGATGTCTGCGGGAGCCACGGGGAAGGCGATAAAAACGATACATTTCGTGGGCGATCCGATCTGGAACGCTGAACTTTGACCTCCATACCCCCATATCCGGGATTTCTTGAGATTTAGATGAATCCCGATTCGACACCGGTTCAAGATTCAATGGTTTCGTCAGGAAACCCATGGAAAGTTTAATTATCGTTCAAACCGATATAGATAGGCTCTGCAGAGACAAAAGCCCGAACCGCTACAATAAAGTCAAAGATCAGAAGAATTTCAACAGGCAGTGGAATTATCGCCCTTTTGGTTCGGGATCCTATCGAGAGCCTGCAGTGTGGTGGAGGGGGGTCAGATCGAAGAGGTAGAGATATGAACCCGAGAAAAGTTGAGAGGATCGCAAGTTACAGGGACCTTTTGGAGATAGACAGCAAGATAGATATTGGAAGCAATATCAGGGGTAAGGTGAAAGTGTTCCCCAGTAAGGAGTACATTGTTGCAAATCCGGATGATTTCCACAGGATGATCAGGAAGATACCGGTATATTCCTCGATGTACGCCTCGATGAGCGGTGTCCTCTATATGGATGAAGAGGAACAGTAAAAGAGATGGTCGTGACCCGTGTAAGGTCCGTCCATTGTATGGCATATTATTGATTCTTCATGTAAGCGGCTTATTTTCCATATAGGAGATAGGTAGCATTGAAGCCTAAATCAAGGATCGGGCGGGCCCAAAATTCAAATAATCATTCATCCTACCAACGGACATGGCCGATCCGGTGAAAGGGAACCTATCGATCGTTGAGGCGTTCACCGGCGCGGTCCGAAAAAACCCATTCCCTGCCCTGGTGATCCTCTGGGCTGTGGTCTACCTGCCCCTCGCCTTCGGCCTCTCCGCGGCCATTGATGAGGATACCTACGAGCTGACCCTGGACGGAGAGGATATCGTTTTCGGGTCAGATAGAGTGATAATATATTATGATCGGGAGACGAGCGTGAAGGGGACATTCCTCTTTGAGAATGGAAGCGGCGAACTCTCGATCGAGGCGGAGGAAGGATACCTTCCCATGAGATTGGAGCTGGAGGGGTACGGCAAGCTCTATACCGCGGACCTTTACGAGTGGAACCGCACCTGGGAGATCGACGGGGAGGCCATGGGGGATGACCCCGGGAACTCGACATGGGTTGTTCGGATCGAGGAGAAGGTCACCGACGTGCCTTTCTACAGGGACAGGGGCCGCACGCTGCTGGAGGGAAAGCTCCTCTACCGCGATGTCGCCACCCTCAATCCCCCCCTGATCAATATCTTCTGGTTGGTCCCCGCAGCCCTGGGTGGAAGCTTCCTTGTTTTCAGGCTCTATTTCGCGATGTTCGCTCTCCTCGGCGGGTTGATCACCCATGGTCTGGGCTCCCGCCTGTATGGAAAACGGGGGATATGGGCCGCACTCATGTTGATGTTGAACCCCCTGACCGTCTATTCATCCGTTGGAGCCGTTCAGGATGACGTGATAGTGATGATAGGGTTCATCCTGGTATTGATGCTGCTTCAGATGGGGTGGAGGAGATCCTCCTCGGCCGTCCTGGGGATCGGGATGGCATCCAAGATATTCACGATACTGCTGCTTCCCGGCATTCTCATGGGTGAGGGGAAGGCGATCGATAAGCTCAAGCGTTTATCCATCGCCCTCCTGATACCTGTTGCTGTGATCCTCCCGTTCCTCCTGCTGGCACCGGAGGGCGTGATGAATTTCATCAGGCTGTACTTCACCGGAGACGGCGGCGGCGTGCTCCATGGTATTTCCTTGTGGAGATATCTGATCGACCTGGGGCTGCTTCCGGAGTTGGTCCTCTCGGTCCTACCGGTCCTGCTGGTGTTAATTGGCGCCAGCCTTTTCCTGCGCTTTCGAACCAGGATGGCCCCCATACATGCCGGCTGGATATTCACGATCCTGTTCCTCCTCTTCTTCCCCAAGGTCCATTCCGGATACTATCTGCTTCTTCTGCCCTTCGCGATACACCTGATCCGTGGAATGGATATAAACAGGAGCCTGCTCATAATGTCCTTGATGATCATCGGCCTGGACCTGGCGAACGGGTTCGGCTGGAACGAGGGGCCCATGATCATCGTTCCGATCATCCTATCATTATCCCTGATGGGGGCCCTGATCTACATATACGGGGGGGTCTCGGTAAGGGAAGCATTTACGCGGTAGAGCCATAGTATCGTCTCCCCGCCGTGTTCCACGTCGTAGGTGAGGGTGCAGTTGTCGGAATGTGCCAGCTCCGTCATGGCCGGATGTTTTCCTCTCTGCAGGTCGACCAGATAGATGAGGATATACGAGACATTCTCCTCCCGCGCCTCCTCGATGGACGATACCGGATCGGTGACGTTATCGTGATAATAGCTTCCCAGCTTGGTCCATCTCAGGGCGATCTTTCCCTCCAATTCGTTATCGTCCATCCACTCGAAGGTCTCCCTGAAGCCCTGGCCGCTGTAATCCCTCAGCCCGCTGTCCGTGTCGTAGAGGTATACGTTCTCCTGATAGTGAGGATATGCGATGTAAGTGGACGTTCCCATCAGCAGACAGACGACGAGAAGGGAGATGGGCCCCGCGATATCCTCCCTCATCCGGTAAAACAGCTTCCACACTGCGATCGATGAGAGGATGATCATCGGGGGGAGGATCCATTGAACGTACCTGATGCCCTTGAATGGAATAAAGGTCATGATGACAAAGCATCCCAGGGTCCAGAATATCATGAGCCAGACACCCGGTCTTTCCCGAAGGTATTCGGTCAATGTTTTCCGCTCTGCCTTCCGCAAAGACCCCGCCCTGCCCCCCTCATACCGTCTCGACCGCCCTGAGAATATCGACCTGAACGTGATCAGGATCGCCGACAGGGATCCGATCCATATCAACGGATGCACCTTGCCCAGTATCGCAACGGCGTAGAAATATATGGGTGGGTAATCGTAGGTGCTGCCGAGGAAGTATGTGGAGTGCCCTGTTCCCACCTCCCAGATCCAATGCCCCAATCCAAGTACCAGCCAGTAGGGGTTCAGATAGTACCATGAGAGGAGGAGGAAAACGATCATCATCGAGGTGAACATGGCCGGACCCCGTCTCCTCAGCCGATCCCGGTCAGTGATGAAAGCGTATATGACCCACGTGAGCAGGATCGATCCGAACGTGAACTTGGTGGCCAGGGCGACCCCGGCCAGTACGGCCGTGACCACCTCCAGGCGGTCCAGGGACCTCGGATCCAGCCGCTCCGAAAGCTTTCTCCCATCCGTCGTCCCCTCGGGCTCCTCCTCCCGCCTCTCCAGCAGGGAGATGAGAAAAAGGGCAGTGATCAGCGAGAGGAGGCTGACGGGAGTGTCCTCCTTTGCGATAAGCGAGTATCCTATCAGAAGGGGAGATGACGAGGCGATCGCGGATGCGATAAGCCCGGGCCACGGCCCCTTTCCGATCTTTGAAGCCACCATGAAGACGGCGAGGGGGATCAGGGAACCCAGGATGGCATTTGGCAGTTTGACCGCCCATTCGTCGTCACCGAATATCAATGTGGAGCAGAAGATCAGGTATTTCTCCACGGGGGGATGTTCCAGATCGACCCAGAGCTTTCCCTCCCGGTAATATTCAACGGCCTCCATCTTCTCCGCCTCATCCGTTGTGAGGCCGCTTTCGGGCAGCATCCAGAACCTTAGAGTGATGCCTGCAAAAAGGATGATCACAAGAAGAATGAGATGGTACCTGTCCATCCCCCTGAAAGGCTCCTTGATGATGTCGAGGGGAGTGCGTTTATTATCAAGGGGTTCGGTGCTTGTCCCCATTGGGCGGGCCCCGTCACGTCCTATGTGATCCCATCGATATGTTTCCCTCAAAGCTCGTACCATCCCTTTCGAAATATCGAGCAGCATATCCCCTTTTTCCTAGATAACCCCACCGATATCGTTATAGAGGAATTAATGATACCTGTAAATGGTGAATGAGATGAGCGTCAAGAAGAATGTTGACCATGCAGGGATCAAGACCCCGTTTTACGAAGATCTTTTTTCGGACAGGGCCAAGAACATGAAGGCATCGGTGATCAGGGAGCTGCTCAAGCTGACCCAGAAACCCGAGATCATCTCCTTTGCAGGCGGGCTCCCGAACCCCAAGGCGTTCCCGGTCGAAGCAATAAGCGAGATCGTTCAGGACCTGTTGAAAAGTGAATCGAGCAGGGTTCTCCAGTACGGGTCCACCCAGGGCGTTCCGGAGCTTCGCGAGGAGATCGCCAGGAGGCTCAAGAGGAAGTGGAACATAGATGGGGACGCCGATAATATCCTGATCACCGTCGGGTCCCAGGAGGGATTGGAGCTTCTGGGCAGATTGTTCCTTGGTTTCAAATCGACCGTTATCATGGAGGCCCCCACGTACCTCGGTGCGCTTAACGCCTTTCACGCATACAACCCAACGATAGTATCCATCCCGCTTGATGACGATGGATTGATGGTCGATCGGCTGGAGGAGTACCTCACCGGCGCGGAGAAGCACGGTGTGATGCTCAAGTTCATATACGTGGTCCCGACCTTCCACAACCCCGCCGGGGTATGCATGTCGGAACCCAGGAGGAGGAAGCTGATGGACCTCTCCCACGAGCACGACTTCCTGATAGTGGAGGATGACCCGTACGGGGAGCTCAGATACACGGGAGATGCCCTTCCCACCCTGAAATCAATGGACAGGGAGGATAGGGTGATCTATCTGGGCACCTTCTCCAAGACCCTTGTTCCCGGGTTCCGCGTCGCCTGGACCTGCGCTCCAAAGCCGATCATCAACAAGATGGAGATAGCCAAACAGGCCATCGACCTGTGTACGCCTCCTTTCACCCAACACATCGCCAAGGAGTATCTCAAAAGGGGATATCTGGACACCCATCTTGAGAAGATAATCTCACTGTACGGAAACAAGATGAGGATCATGAAAAGGACCATGAACGAGGTCATGCCCAAGGAGTATATTCGCTGGCCGGAGCCCGAGGGAGGAATGTTCCTCTGGGCGACGATGAAAGAGGGGATGAACGCAACGGAGATGTTCCAGGACGCCATCGCCCAGAACGTGGCATACGTTACCGGCCAATCGTTCTTCGCCGACGGGGAGGGGGAGAACTGCATGAGGCTCAACTTCTCACATGCCGAGGATGATAAGATCGTTGAGGGGGTACACCGGCTTGCGGGAGTTGTGGAGGATTGGGGCAGAAGGCTCGATTCCTCCCACGAGGATCGGGTGAAGAAGGAGTTCATACAGGGCGTGTGAATAACTGGCACATTTGAGATATCTTTCAGATCCTGATTAAATTTGATCGTATCGCCACTTAGATCAATCCGTATATGTTATGCAATAGTTTGATACTACAAAAACGCAATTATGTACTTATTATATGTATGTTGGATGGGTGTTCAGGCGTAAATTCCGAGGTAAGGTAAGATATGTTTAAATAAGTTCCTAGCCTTTGATGAAGAGGAGGGATTTATGTGTTTGGACAGAGGACTTTCTTGATTGGACTGTTTGTTACTGCAATGCTAATAATGACTCTACCTATTGGTCTTGCTGATAGTGAACCTAATGATTCATTAATGGACCCTGAGACAATTGGTGAAGGAACTGTGACAGGAACTGTATATTATGGTTTCTTAACGGATGATGATGTTGATTTTTATAGAATATCAGTCCCTTCAAAAAAGGATATTGAAGTTACTGCGACTATGACTAGTTCTGGAGACGGCACAATTACAATAAACAGTTACGACCACGATAGACAGGAGTTAGGGATATTTTATATCTGGATGTACCTTGATGCTCCCGGCGAGACAGATACCGGTAGTTGGTATAACGGAGAAAGTAGTGCCCAGAACCTATATCTTGAGGTTTCTGGTGATGGTGACTATGAGATAACAATAGAATTTACTGATGATACATCAGATGCTACAACTGCCTTAGCGGGCATTTGCTTTCTGGGCACTGCAGGAATGATTTGTATTCCTATTGTCTTCATTATTATTGTAATAGTTGTGATAATTGTCATTGTCAAGATGGTGAAAAAGAAGAAAGCTTCTAATTAGCAGCAGCCTTAGGCGCCCGTTTGATAATTGAATGAGGTATGTTAATGGAAGATATGGGAGGTATAGGGACATTATGTTTTTTTTCTCTGTTTGCCTCCCTTTTAATAATTTCAAATGCGTATGCGATTGAGAGTGTATCATTAGATCCTACTATTGCTGAATCAGTTCAAAACATTGAGCTAGGGGAAATGAAATATAATTATTCCATTGAGATTATTATTAATAATTGCCATGATCATTGTATTGTTGAATGCGAAATCGGATTGTACGGTTATCCCTACTATAGCACATTTTCCCCATTTTATGATAATGGGTCTTCATTGATATTATTGCCAAATGAAAATGGCACAATATCGTGGACCAATCATGATTTTGTTGATGATATTGAAATTAATATCAGGTTTGAAACATCATACAATTTTAGTATCAGCAATGATCAGCAGGATGATGTAGAGATTAAGTATGTATTCACAATATATGATGATAATGGAAATATTGCATTAGATTCTGAAGATGGATTTGGAGAATATATTCCCAGTAATAATAAAGAGGACGAGGAAAACACATCATGTTCCTCCTCTCTCGTAGTACTTATTGGATTACTGATGGTTTTTTATTGTTATACTCGTCGAAAATCTCACCACATTTTTTCCAGATGACATTACTTGATTCACCAATAAGTTTTGAAGTGTGGCCAATCGAAATTATTTATATGTGACCTCCTTTTAGGGTCTCATCGTATAACCCCGAGGAGATATCGAAGATGTCCTGGACCATGCAGCAGATCAGGGAACTCAAGGTTGGAAGATACATAGTGGTCGACGGTGAGCCGTCCAAGATCATAGATATAAGCACATCCAAACCGGGGAAACACGGTGAGGCCAAGGCGAGGATCACCGCCATAGGCATATTCGACGGGAACAAGAAGTCCATAGTCAGCCCCGTAACCCACAAGATCCAGGTCCCCATCATAGAGAAATCCAACGCACAGGTCGTATCCATACAGGGGGACGAGGCGCAGCTGATGGACCTGGAGACCTACGAGATGTTCACGATCCCCATACCCGCGGAGTTCAAGGAGAAGATCGAGGCGGGCCAGGAGGTCATGTACCAGTCCGCCCTCGACAGGAAATCCATTACAAGGATATGATAAGAGCCTGTTCACCCCCCCCTCTGTCAGATATGGCATCCGACGTATCTCCCTATCTTGATAATGCAGAGGGATATCTATCCATCCTCCCTAATCCGGGAAAGTTTATTCAATCACCTCTCACTTTCCCGATCCATGGGCCGGAAGGGGGTTTCGATGAACGGTGTGGATCCGATATTCGCCGACGCCGATTCGCCTTTTGATGCGGCAAAATACGTCCTGTTCGGGGTACCGTTCGATGCGACGTCGTCACATATCACGGGAGCATCACAGGCCCCTGCGGCCATCAGAACGGAAACGTACAATTTCGAGACCTTTCTGATGGATCTCGAGGTGGAGATCCGGGACATCCCCATCTGCGACCTCGGGGACATAGATCTGATCAACGAGGAGCCGAACCAGGAGGAGGTTCTAAGGAATGTCCTTTCCATCTCGGAGAGGATACTCGGGGTGGACAAGATGCCCGTGATGATGGGGGGCGAGCATTCGCTGACCGAGCCGGCGGTGGATGCCTTCATGGCGAAATACAGATCGAAGGGTGGGACTGTCCTGGTCATCGATGCCCATCTCGATTTCAGGGAGGAGTACCAGTCCAATCCGCGGTCCCACGCCTGTGTCACCCGCAGGATCTTCGAGAGGTGGGGGCCCGACAGCATATCCGTCATCGGACCCAGGTCGGGCTGTCGGGAGGAGTATCAGGATGCCCGGGAGATGGGCCTTCGATATGCCACCTCGCAGGAGGTGAGGGCGGCCTCGATATCCGACATTCTGGAATCCTGGGATACGGCCTTCTCCGTGAAGAACCGTCCAATCTACCTCTCCATAGATATGGACGGGATCGATCCGGCCTATGCGCCGGGTGTCGGGACGCCCGAACCCTGGGGGCTGACCTCATGGGATCTCCTCCGGCTCATCGAGGTAATAGGGGATAACGTCCTTGCGATGGACGTGGTTGAGATATCCCCGGAGGTGGAGAGGTACGTCACTCCGGGCCTTGCGGGAAAGCTCATAAGGCAGCTCATCGGATTCCGC
>JAUVLN010000100.1 GCA_030600725.1 Thermoplasmatota archaeon
AGCATAGAAGTAACTCCAATCGATTTCGATGAAGATAAGAATGCATTAGATGTTAGAGATAGGTTTCGCTCGCTTATAACGTGCGAGCTTACTCTCGGGAGGGTGGAGATATAATGAATCCGGGGAAAGGAGATCAATGACATCGGCAGGAGGGAGATGGCAAGGGTGGTTGCCGTCGTCCCCCAGGAGGAACTGCATGAGTTCCAGTTCACTGCGCTGGAGGTGACCTCCATGGGGCGTTATCCTCATCTGGGGAGGTTCGAGTTCGAGAGCCCCGTACACGGTCGCATCGTTGAGAGGGCGATGCGTAGCACCGGCACCTGGGACCTTCGCGACAAGCGGATCACCTCCCTCTCCGGCGGTGAGAAGCAGAGGGTGGTGATCGCAAGGGCGTTCGCACAGGAGCCCTCCCTGCTGCTCCTGGATGAGCCCACGAAGAACCTCGACATATCCCACACTCTCGAGATCCTATCGTTCATCGAGAGGATGAACTCAAAAGGGAAGCTTACAGTGGCGGCGGTGTTTCACGACCTCAACCTGGCTGCAAGATACTGCAGCAGGGCGGTGCTTATGAAGGAGGGCGGGGTGAGATACGACGGGCCGGTCGATCAGGTGCTAAACAAGAGGGCAATAAAGGATGTGTTCGGGGTGGATACAAGGATCAGAAGAGGGGATCAACTCAGGATAGACATCCTCTGAGAGCCCATTAATTCACCCCCCTCCCCATATCTCTTTATTAACACCACCGCCTCTCACCAACTCCCCTGGAGATCATTCGAAATGGAGATGTTCTGTAGAAGATGCAAGAACATACTGATCTGGGACTTCACCGGTGGAAGGAGGGTGAAGAAATGCACCAGATGCGGTTTCATCGACGAACCCCTGCCTCGGAAGGAGGAAGGGCCCTCCATTCCGAAGGTGAGGAGGGGAGTTGCCCCTGGATCGCCCGAATACGGCAGAAGGTCCCT
Organism: Thermoplasmatota archaeon; assembly: GCA_030600725.1. Lineage (GTDB taxonomy): Archaea > Thermoplasmatota > Penumbrarchaeia > Penumbrarchaeales > Penumbrarchaeaceae > JAGLEG01. The sequence goes on from JAUVLN010000100.1 coordinate 969, forward strand.
GCGTGATCACATCCTTTCCGGAGAGGGGGAAGATAAGGGCCCCGGGGGAAAAGCAAAAGCCCCTCGCACCGAATCGGGGGCGCCTGCCCCCGGGATGTTTCCATTTGATACCATCAGGCCGGGACAGGAGGAGTTCCACAATGATGTCGCCGACGCGATCGCCAACGGCCGCATCCTGATCGCCTCGGTCCCAACCGGCATAGGAAAGACGGCCGCCGCCCTCTCACCTGCGGTCGATGATGCCCTCAAGAGGGGCGGCCTCGTCCTGTTCATGACCTCCAAGCAGTCCCAGCACGCGATCGCCATCGAGACGCTGAGGATGATCTCGGAGAGGACCGGAAAGAAGATCAAGGTCGTTGACGTGATATCCAAGCAGGCGATGTGCCCCCGGGATCTCTCCCACCTCCCGAACTACGCGTTCAACTACCTGTGCAGGGCCCAGTCCAAAGATAGATCCTGTCCGTTCTTCAGGTCCGCTCCCGACAAGCTGACCCGGACCATCAAGGCCCGGATAATGAGTGTGGAAGAGCTCAAGGATGAGGCGGCAAATTACAAGATATGCCCCCACAAGGCGGCCCTCGAGGCCGCCAAGGGTGCCAATGTGCTGATATGCGATTTCAACTACCTCTTCTCGGACCTCTCGGACATGGTCCTCAAGGGCCTTGGCCGGGATCTCTCCGAGCTGGTCCTGATCGTCGACGAGGCGCACAACCTTCCCGACAGGATAAGGGGACATCAGAGGGATGACCTCTCGATGTACGGGCTGGATGAGGCGCTCATCCAGGCAGGACGGAACAGGAGGATCAAACCCCTGCTTAAAAGGATCAGGAACATCATAGTGTCGGAGGGTGAGAAACTCCTGTCGGGAAGCGGGGAAAAGCTGGTGGACAGGAGGGAGCTGGTCTCACATCTGAGAGGAGTGTTCCACGAGACAATAGACGGCTCCTTCGATCTGGAGGACCTGATAGAACTTCTTGAGGAGGAGGGGAAGAAGAGGAAGGACCCGGAGGAGGATAACCCCCTGCTCCACCTATCCTCGTTCCTTAACAAGATCCTGTCGAATTCCGAGAGCCACATATTGTTCTTCTCGATCCCGGAGGGGAAGGATGGGGATTCGATGAAACTGACCTTCAGAAGCCTGGACCCCGGTGAGATAAGCGGAAGGATATTCAAGGGCTGCAGATCGGCCGTTCTCATGAGCGGGACCCTCAAACCACCATCGATGTTCGGGGACATACTGGGCATCGCAAAGAGCAGAAGGATGGAAAGGGAGTATCCGTCTCCGTTCCCCCGGGGCAACAAGCTCGTGCTGGTGGACAGGTCGGTGACAACCGCCTATGCGAGAAGGTCCAGGGAGATGTATCAGAAGATCGCGGAGCGTATCACCAGGATCGCATCGTCATCGCCTGGAAATATCGCCGTGTTCTTCCCCTCATACCAGATCATGTGGAAGGTGAAGGACCATATCCCGCACATGCCCAGAAGTATGCTGGTGGAGAGGAAGGAGATGTCCAAATCCCAGAAGGAGGAACTTGTGGAGGATCTGATAAGGTCAAAGAGGGGGCGGGGGGCCGTCCTCATGGGGGTCATGGGCGGCTCCCTCTCCGAAGGTGTGGATTACAAGGACAATATCCTCTCCACGGTAGTCGTCGTCGGCCTCCCGCTTGCGCCCCCTTCCCTGGAGGTCAAGGCAGTTCGCGACCTGTACCGGAAACGGTACGGCATGGTCAAGGGGGACGAATACTCCTACGAGTACCCGGCGGTCAACAGGATACTGCAGGCGGCCGGCAGGTCCATCCGCTCGGAGACGGACAGGGCGGCCATAATAATGTTGGAGGAGAGGATGGCGCAGCCGAAATATCTCAAGTATCTACCCGAGGAGATGAGGCCCGATTCGACCACCTCCGTGGAGGGGAGGATGGGGAAGTTCTTCTAGTCGTCATCCAGATACTGCCTCTGCATTGCGTTGATCAGGTGGTACATGGACCGGTTGAGCGGAGCGTAGATATTTGTTAACTTCGCCTTGTCGTAGAGGGCGCCGTTTATGGACTCTATCTCGGTTCTGCGCTTCCTCCTGATATCCTGGAGCATCGAGGAGATATTGTTCTTTGTCCTCTCCGCAACGGCGTGGGTACGCTTGATGATCTCCTCAACGGTGATATCCATATCGTGGGAGCGGGCGATCTCCACACCCTCCTCCACCAGATGGTCCATCATCTCACGGAGATATCTGTCCGTCAGTAGATCCCCGTTCCTGGAGCCGGTTATGGCGGTGAGCGGGTTGATGGCCGAGTTGATTATCGTCTTCGCCCAGATCTCCCTTCTGATAACCTCGGTGAGCTCCACCTCGAGGCCGGCCTCGTTGAATGCATTGACTATCGTCTCCACCCTGTTCTTTGCGGATTCATCCCGGGGTTCGGTATAGAGGCCGATGTAGGTGTCCCCTCTACCGGCATGTTTGATCAGGCCGGGACCTTTGTAGGTGACGCCGTGACAGGTTATCCCACCGAGTACCGATCCCGGAAGGTGGTCGACCTTTAGCTTTTCCGAGATCAGCTCCTCGTTGTTCAGGCCGTTCTGCAGGGAGAGGAAGAAGGTCGTCTCCTTTATGTAAGGCGCCACGTGGTCAAGGGCCAGCTCGGTGTTGTAGGATTTCACACAGATGATTATCAGATCGAAGGTCATACCCTCGGGATATCCTGTTGATGCATTTGGATGGAAGTCGCCCACCGTCAGGCCGCGTATGTGCAGGCCCTCCCTGTTGAGAACGTCCACCTGCTCCTGCCTTCCTATTATGGTTACATTATGCTGTTTGGATAGAACGCCGCCGACCAGGCTGCCCAATGCTCCGGCACCTATCACGAGTATATTCATGGTCCACCTTACCGGGGCAGCGAGTTGAGGATCTCGATCAGCGCGCGCCTGATGCACGCTATGGATTTGTTCCCGTCGATCTCTCGAAGCACCCCTTTCTCCCTGTAGAACTCCAGTACGGGTTTGGTCTGCTTCGAATAGACCTCCAATCTCTTCAGAACGGTCTCCTTGGTATCATCATCCCTCTGGTACAGCTTCTGCCCGCAGTCGTCGCAGATTCCCGGCGTTATCGGGGGATTGAATATCAGATGGTAGGCGGTTCCACAGGGGCACATCCTCCGCTCGGTTATCCTTGGAATAAGGAAACGGTCCGCGACCGAGAGGTTGATGACGGCATCGAGCTTCACGAATTCATCCAGTACACTGGCCTGGGATATCGCCCTCGGAAACCCATCGAGTATGAAACCCCCGTCGCAGTCGCCGCCCTGAAGCCTATCCCTCAACATCCCGATAACAACGCTGTCCGGAACCAACTGGCCGCCATCCATGAAGGTCTTGGCCTCCTTGCCGAGAACCGTACCCTTGCGAACCTCGGCACGGAGGAGGTCCCCCATGGAGATGGACGGGATCGAGAATTTATCCGATATCAACCTCGACTGTGTCCCCTTGCCCGCACCGGGCGGGCCGAACAGCGCTATCTTCATACCAGGGGGATTTGGTTTTCTGGTAATTAACTATTGGGGAAGTGCACTTCACTTATTGTTGAATCAGGGTGGGCCAACTACACCTCGAACTGCATGAATCCATCCACGTCCCGGAGGATCTCTGCGAGGGCTTTCGAGTTCCTCTCCACCTGCTCTTTCAGGCCGGCTACGCTGATGTATCCTGCGATCCCACCGTCCCCGTCCGGTACCGTGTAGTTGCTGAATGCCACGTAGCCGTCCCTGTTGTTATCCGGCATGACCCCCGCACCGACATACGAGGTCTTCACAACCGATAGGCCCATGCTGCCCAGATACTCCTCAAGGGCCCGGGGGATAAGTTTCCTTGTAAGGTGGAATATGAATATCGGGGCCAGGGAGACCGCATCCATGAAGCACTGGTTGACGTGGTCCCGCTCCTTGGCCCGCAAGGCGGTGTCGTTGAAGTATCTGATGAAATCAACAAAGGCGCCCTCCGGATCATCTTTCCTGAAAAATAGGGAGGGGCGGACGAATATGAAACCGAGCGTTCTCTCCCTGTCCTCCGTTTTGGGCAGGTCCACTGGTATGTGCAGTTTCCTGCCCCGGAATTCGTCGTGGTGCTCCATACACCATCCGAGAAGCGCTATGGGTGGTATGTCACCTCCGATCCTGTCCCCCAACCTCTCGTTCAATGCCTTCCGAATATCGCGGAGCCTGCTGAAATCAAGGAGGGAGCCCGCACGGTAGACCCGCCTTTTCCCGGTCGATATCAGGTGCAAGGGGAATCGGATCCCCTTTCCGATCCTTGGATAGACGATCTCCGTCCTTGTTCCCCACTGTTCCCTCTGGTGCTGCAGGATCTCAAGGGCCGGAACCCCGTCTATGGGGATGTGGCTCGTGTGGAACCACATATCGGCTTCCCTCATGTCATCCCTGAGGATGCAAAGTATGTTCATCATTCCCAGGCCCGGATGTAAACGGGTTCTGAAATCCGGCTCATCGAACCTATCGGGCCCATCGTTGTGTTTCATCTCGAACTGGAGAAAGATGGAGGTTGCGACCCTCTCGGCATAATCCATCTCCCTTTCACCGCTGAGGATCTTTCCGAGCGTTCTCATGAGCTCTACCGGGCGCACCCGGTCTCCAAGGCCCCTGGTGGCGTTGAAGGCCCTCACGATGACGGCGTCCACATGTTCTCTATTGACCCCCTTGAAGTCGTCGTCACATGGGTCCAAACGGGGGCCTATGCGTACGAGGTCCCCCTCTCTCGAATATTGGGCGATCGTGATATCTATCTGATCCTTCCTGACCCGAATCTGGTCCTTCCCTTTCAGGTATACCTTGTCGTGGGTGGCCTCTTCACCGGACAGGAATTCATACAATCTCCCCGCGACGTGTTCCGAGGTGCCCTTCAGGGAACGGTTTTCAGGAATGTGCGAATTCGACCAGATGTCCAGCGAGAAGGTGCCCAGTATGAACTTCGTGTGTTCGGCATACATGAACGCCCTCGTCGCCTTCCTCCACCCCTCCTCCTTCTGCTGTAGTCCCATTTTCCCAAGGAGCTGGAACGTCTTGACAAGGGCCATTATGGCGAATACGCCCGGACACCATCGGTCCACCATGTCCCTTATCCTGTGTTTTCCGACCATCGTAACACGGGGGAATGGTGATACCAGGTTTAATTGATTTTGATGGGGATGGAGGGGGAAAGAGGACGTTGCATCGATCATCCGTTAATAAATGACCGAAAAAAATTATAATTTATCACGATTGGATTATATATGATCGTTTCCGATGATCCATACATGATGCAAGATATGTGCCATCCCAGCCGATCCAGGGAGGAGATCATACTGGATATCATCGATTTCAAGGAGACGTACGGTGGCGACTATGGCGATTGGTACGTCGGCACGACGGATGACCCCAGAAAGTCATTCTTCTGCAGGTACGACCAATGCGGGGGGAATGGGACCCGTATATACTGCCCCTGCCCCGACCGGGCGGTTGCTGACAGGATCAGGTCCTATTTTCTCTCGAAAGGGATGAAGAAGGATGAAAGCTGCGGAGAGGATCTCGGCCTCTACGTGTATACGTACAAGACCGGGAACGGGATGCTAACAAAATGATGCCTGGATCAATGGATCAGAGATGGATGGATGAAATGGAAATTGAAACGATAATTGGATGGAAGGAGAACAGATGATATATTTAAATGATGAAAAATTATTATAATTTGAATGTGGGGGATTTAAATGGTAGATACCATCTTCGAAGAAAATACTCTATTCGGGGCCTTTATATGAGCATCCGCCTGAAAGGTAAACTTCAATCATGCGAGTTGCAGGTAGGAAAGAAGCCTTTCTATTACGATCTACCCCCAACGGGGGAGCTGAGCGTCGTATGCGGATGCGGGAAGAAAGGATGCAGGCAGCACCTGAAACATGGTAAAAAATGGGTCTGCACATGGAGTGTGGAGAGTGACTGTGAGAAGGTTGCGGATTCGATCGATAAACAGATCCAATTCTGGCAGTACATGAACATGATCATCGAGCATACGGTCCCGCTCATAGATTACAGGTGCGATGTGCTGGAGAAGAGCGACATGGCGAAGAACATCAGAAGCAACCTGAAGATGTGGAAGATCATCAAGGGGGAGATCCTGCAGCAGATCTCCCCCTAAATACATTCATGCCCAGAGTTGAGGTGTCTGAATTCCACTCTGGAGCAGGGACTTCTCGTAATAGAAAGCTTCAACGAAAGAGACCTGCCCGTTGTTGTCGAGGTCCGCATTGTCGTTTTCCAGGCTCCTGGTGATGTTGAACAGATCGGGAGTGCTCATCTCATCTGATCCCATGGAGCTCATTATCACCCTATCGCTTTCCTCCAGTTCGGGACCCGCGAGACCGGATCTGTCTCCGCCGATGATGAACGTCAGGTCGTCGAACTTCATATCGTCGATCCATCCGTCTATCGTCGATACCTCCAGGGTCTCACCGGAGAACTCGAATGTCGCCCCATTAATTATTCCGCCGCAGTGGTCGGAAACGTAGATGACGAC
>JAUVLN010000321.1 GCA_030600725.1 Thermoplasmatota archaeon
TGTTCCGTTTGTCTCTGATACTGCTACCTTCACCTCGTAGATGGATTCGGGGTTGCCGTCACCATCTGTGTCCGTGGTGGTCCTGTTGCTGCTGGTCCATATGGTGGAAGCTAATGTCTCCTCGAAGAGGCCCGCCTGGAATTCACCCGGCAGGAGATCCCCGACATGTTCGTTGAGATCGGCATTGATATCATGCATCTCGGCGTCAATATCAAGTTTGGAGGGGTCGATCAGTACGCCATCCTCGGATACGGGGATCAAGACATCCTGATCAAGCGAGGGAACCTCAACATCTTCGGGTGGTTTTCCCTCTTCAACCCAGGTTCCGACGCTCTCGAGAATACCCCCATTCCCGTTCAGCTTGCCGATGGTCTCCTCCATATCGACGGAAGGTGCCTCGGGCCCCTCATCAGGACGTAGGAACCCCTCTTCAGATAGAAGATCACCGGATGATCGTGTTTCCTCCCCAGATCCATCAGTGGCGGGAACCGCCGGGATCTCATATGATCCTTGAAGAGGCTGTTCCCTCTCGGAGGGGGTATTTGCACGGGCGATCTCTGCGTTCCCGAAAGACTCCTCGTATTGCATCTCCGCTATCATCGAGGCCTCCTCGAAATCCTCATCCACAAAGCGGTCTTCAATATCCTCCACAGTTCCTTCATGTACGGCGATCTGGACCAGAAGTCCCAGAAAGCCCAGCCCTGCCAGAAGCATGGCCCCAAGAAGGGCCACCGACAGGATCACTATCTTGCTGCTGTTTTTCATTTTCTCACCAGAATAGCATTCGAACGAAAATATATATAAAAGGAAGAATGGATGTTCATACAGAGAGTTCAATAAGATTCTTTCATCGGGTTTTATATAGAATGATAGCGAAAAAGGGGTCATAGATCGAAATAATGAGGTGATCTCCATTAGAAAGAAGGAATATTACAGAGGGGTCGAGGATCCGATATCAGGGACGTTCAAACTTGCAGAAGATGTCTCGTCCAATGCCGACAGGATCCTCTTCTACAGCAACTTCGCCCTGGTATTCGCATGGTTCAGCTTTCTTGTGATAACGTTGCTGATGATCCTGTTGTTCATACAGAAAAACATCTTCCTCGCGGTGATATTCAGTTCCATATTCGTCACGGGTATCATCACGATATGGCTGCTGGGCACGCTGAGGAAGTTCCTCTCAAGGGTCTCCTTTCGATATGATTCCATCATGGCCATGAGGGAAGGGTCTCCTGTTGTCAGGATCCCTTCCGGAAAGAACATGACTGAGAGGTTCCTCGCCTACCTGAAGAAGAACAACCGATCCTTCAAGGGGCTCTTGAAGAAGAAGCCGGAGGTTCTCAGCAAGGATGCCTATCTTCCCGGAAGGAGCGGAAAGAGACACCATTTCCATGCCTTTGTAAGGATCAAACCCTCGATCAGGTACAGGATCATCAAGAGAGGATATCACGGATATGCGCTTTTCATCAGGGAGTACAGGAAGACCCCTGTGCTGTATGACCTTGAGGCTCTGGAAAAGGATCTGAGGGACCTCCACTCCAGGTACAAACAATCCCCGGACCGTGTGATACTGCTGTTCAAAGGAAAAACAAGCTACAGAGGGGTCGATGATGACCTCTATGACCTTGTCGTGGAGAAGAGCATATCCCTCGGCGGCAGGAAGATAAACCTGCAGCTGGTGGCCGAGCTGAGCGATGGGACCTACGATTTCATACCGTTCATACCCGAACTGCCGAAGATGCTGCCATAGGAGAGTGGGAAGTTGAGTGCCAGGAAGTACAAGGACATGAACCTCTATTCATGCATTGTGCTGAATCTCCTGGCATCCATGATCGGATTGGACCTGGGGCAGAAAGGGTTCGAGAAGAAGATCAAACGATATCTCGACGATCGGAAGGAGGGGCTCACGAAATCACAGATCATGCATGAGATCCGCTCCAATCACAACATGACGGAGAAGATCCTGGCCCATCTGACCGAGGAGGAATATATCACGATCCATAGGGATGAGAACAGCTACAGTATCCATCCCACGTTGAAAGGCCTCCTCCACGTAAGGGAGTTCAACCGTTTCTACGCATCCATCTACTCCAAGCAGATCGAGGAGCATTATCGCTTCTCGTCCCTTCCCGGATGGTACCGCGCTATGGGAGATGGATGAAATTGATCTCCTACCATTTGGTATGATCATCTCACCCTGTTAAAGAATGCCCCTCTTGACCTTTTACTCTCCTCCCTGAATCCGAACAGGTCCCTGTTGGCGAAGAGATAGATCTTGGAGAATGTGAATATAAGCGGGGCTATCGAATTGTTTGTGAACCCCGATACCAGGGCGAGTGGGACGAATCCGGCCAGATAGTAAAGAGAGCCCCTCCCGTGTCTGAAGAGTATCCCCCAGGTCGAAATTATCGATGGCCAGACCCCTTTGCCGTAGGCCCCAATACCCATCACGGTCAGGTCCATGACAAGTATGATCAGACCGAAGGATGCGGTCAGCATGAAGAACATCAAGAAAGATCCTGC
>JAUVLN010000289.1 GCA_030600725.1 Thermoplasmatota archaeon
TCAGGATCTCAGAACCCTGCAACAGTGTTAGGAGATGATGTGCGACCTTGATCTGCCCGTCATGCGGACGGAGGGCGTGCACCCTCGGGTCAAAGGGTTTCAGTACCGTATGAAGCGCGTCAAGGGCCATTGCGGATGAGATCATGGCGGTCCTTATCAACTTCCTTGCATCATCGAGAAGGAGGCACATCTGCCCCACCATGACCTGGGTTCCGTTTATCAGGGCAAGCCCTTCCTTGAAGGTCGGTTCAAGCGGTTGCATCCCCGCCCTCTTGAGTCCTTCCCTGGCGTTCATCCTCTCTCCGTTATATCTTACCTCTCCCTCACCAAGCAGCGTTTCCGCTATCTGCGAAAGCGGACTGAGATCGCCCGAGCATCCCACGGAACCTTTCTCGTAGACTACCGGAATAACACCTTTATTGATCATATCAACGTACATCTGAGCGGTGGACAGCCTCAGACCCGAGTGTCCCTTCGTCCAGACATTTGCCCGACAGGCCATGGCCGCCCTCACCTCCTCCTGCGGAAGCTCGTCCCCGATGGATGCGCTGTGGGAGAAAATGATCTTCTTCTGGAGTTCAAGTCCCTTTTCGGGCGTTAACAACACGGAGGCAAGCTCGCCGATCCCCGTTGTGACACCGTATATCTTCTCCCCCTTTTCCACCAATTCGGATACCATCTCCTGGCATCTGTTTATCCTGTCCTTGGCATCCTGGCCAAAGACCAGTTTGTTCCCATTTCTAGCGATGTCGACGACATCATCTAACGTCTTGATATCTCCATTGTACAAAGTATTCATTGAAAGGGCCCCCGAAACTTGGATGGGACACATATGATTCCATATTTATATTATTCCCAGAATGGTCGATACAAGGTCCAATAAGACCAACATATAGGTAACTTTAAGTATACTCCTGTTCTTCCTCGGAACAATGGGAATCGAGACTGACGATAGGCAGATATCCGAGACCGCTCCATCCTATTCGCTTATAACGGTGTGGAAAACCCTGAAGAAAAAAGGTATCCTTAAAGCATTGGATGATCCCGAACAGGGTCCACACGTACACCTGACCCTTCTTCTGGGAACGATACTTGTCGTATCCTGCGTTATCATCGCCATTACCAAATTCCTGTGATCCCAATACCGCAGATACACCGATCGGTAAACCGTGTTCTCAACCCCATCATTTCCAGTGGAAAAGAGTTAAATAATTACAGGATATTATTGTGCCTGGAGGTGGCGAAACATGGCGGATATGATATTTCCACCCTGTCCGAAATGCGAGAAGGGAAATCTGATCCCTTTCTCCAGAGGACAGGATATATTCGAACTCTGGAAATGCACCAACTGCGCTTACACGATCAATAAGCGTTGAGGTGGGGAGATCCCTGGCCTTTTGGACCAGGGCGGAGACGGTCGTTGTGCAGATGAGAGGATTATTTTATTATAACTACCTGAGAAAAAGCTCGGAGGACCTCCCGTTCCTTCGAACGATCAGGTGTCCCCTTCTCTTGAGTGAGTGGATGTGATAGTTGGCCACCTGTCTGGTGATATCCAGTTTTCTCGCAACCATGCTCTGGGATATCCCAGGATTTGTCAGTACCACGTCCGTTATCCTCTCCTCCAGGTCCTGTGGAACGTTACCGTTGGATGGATAATAGCGCCTGAATACACCGATCTTCTTGGAACGTATCACCCCCTCCTTCTCCAGTTTTATCAGATGATGGGAGAGGGTCCCGTTCTTGATGCTCATGTGAAGCCTGAGCTCGGTGAAACTGGCTCCTGGCATCTCCATTATCATGTGAAATATCCTCGAGCGGTTCCTGTTTCTCATAAGATCTTCCAGGGAGTTCAGCCTCTTGTAGCCCATTTCATCGCCAATATACTTCTAGGTCAGAGACTATTTAATGGTAATCCCGAAATTGGCTCATATGTAACGGATGGCCCGTTATCGAGATCCCTTCCTTTTCAAGAGATAATACCCTCCACCCACCGCGGCCACGATCGCCATTACCAGGAACAACCACCTCAGGTCAAGACCTTCATCTTCATCAGCCTCTACGCCTCTCTCGTATGGTATCACCCTGTCCAGATCGTAGGTGGTGCCGTGAAGATCTATGACACCCCCCGTGAAACTCTCCGAAGGCATGCCCTCGACCCATGATGATACCATAGAATTCGGCCTTGGGGGTGTGATCACCAGGGGTTCCTCCGTATTCAGAACCAGGCTCATCTCCACACCCACCGCATAAGGTACCCTCAGCTCTGGGAACTCCCAGTCCTTGAACGGCCTGAGGATCTTGAAACCGCTTCCGTAGACCCCAATGGCCCAATACATGCCGGTATGAGAAGGGTCCACCTCGATCACCTCCTCCTTGGTTCCGGATGTTCTGGAACCAAGTGGCCTGTGTTCATGGTCGATCGACCCATCGTTGCCGAAATCTATGTTAAAGGTAAGGTCCGCAAGCTGCATATCACGAAGCTCTATCGGAGAATATTCAAGGGTGATATGGACCTCTAAAGCCCCCTCGGGGACCCAGACCAGCCTGGATTGGTTCTGCACCAGTAGTGGACCGTCCTGGTTCTGGGCATATCTGGCGAACTCACCACGCCATGTTGTGTGAAGTCGATCAGTATGGAGCTCCTTCACATCATCCACGATGAATACCTCCCTTCCATAATATACCCCTAAGGCGTCAGCGACATCGAACCGCTGCCCGGCATTCGTCACCCTGAGGCGTTCCAACGTCAGTGCGATACCCACGCATTTCTCTGCATCCACAAGCCCGTAACCCTGGGCCCAATCCATCGTTCTACCATCCCAACCTACCTCGGTCTCTTCAAGGTCCTCGGGTTCCGGCACACCATTGTCGTTATCGGTATCGGTCAGAGGCACACCGTCGGGAGGTATGTAGTTGGCGGACTGCTCCATGATCCACTCGATCTCGTGGATCCTGTTGAATGGGTCGGAGTACCACGTCCCTGGATCATCCCCCGAATAATCCTCCCACCGATCCGATATGGTGAGGTGGGGTG